>CAYSGV010000345.1:695-3098 GCA_964430685.1 uncultured Gammaproteobacteria bacterium | reverse complement strand
TATTTTTTCTCCATACAGTTCCCGCACTCATTGCTAACTCCCTGACCCAGATTAGAATTTGCCATCCACAACCGAATAAATATAGTTCATCATGCGCAATTGTCACGTTGGATTGATTTTGCAGATAATGCCTTAAAAATGAATAAGTTAAATGGGTGTTTTATTTGACAGCTATTGCCGAGATTCATAAAATGTTTGCTTTCATAACAATTTAAGATGGAGAAGCATATGGAACGAACATCGGAAAGCTCTTTAGTCAATCGTAGCCCTCTTGGTAATCAAAGTTCTGTAGCACTCGCGGCATATTCATCCCGTAGCGAAACCACCGGATCGGTAATGAATTATAGAAACCTGGTGCGTGGTTTGTTTTTGCTGGGTTTTGCCGAACGAGCATTGGCACATTGTAACGCTGAAAGTGCCGGTTTTATGTTTAATCTTTATAATCAAGATGGTACACCAGCACAATATAATGCAACAGCTGTCCATTGCGCAGGCGTCCAAGGTCCGACAGCTCAAGGCAATGGCTCTTTTCCTATGATTATGATGTGGAGTGGGCAACCTGATAGTTTTCTCAATTCATTATTACAAAATTATCCGAATATTACGCGCTATATATCTCCCAATATTTTTACCGCGCAAAACTTCACCCAATTTATGGAATATTGTAAATGGGGAATGCATAATTTATATCGATTACAATCGATTCCGCAGGCGGTACAAGTTGCTCCCACTGTTGTGCGCGATATGCAAGCACAAGCCAATTGCACAGAAACAGTTCCTCCAACACCTGCTCCAGAATCCTCGCATTTAATGGGTTACATTCTGTTAGCCCTTTGTGCGCTAACGACTGTTGCAGCATGCGCGGGCTGTGGCTTCTTAATGTTTCGCCGCTGGCAACGATCACATGCAGCAAGTCAATTTGCACGCTTATCCCTAGAGTTAGACCAAGAAGATCCGGAAGTTACAAGTGGCCTTACTGCGCCAGAGCCGGATGATGATGGAGCGGCTCGCTCAAATACTCAATCACGTCAGTAGTGAGTTGATTGATTAAATTGCTGAAGAGAAATTTTTTTAGTTCAGTGGCATGAAATCCCCCCGCCTCACTAACGCCAGGCGGCCCCCTTTAAAAAGGGGGCAATGAGAATATGCAAAGGTTGAATGAGGTTATGCAGTATCGTAGCGCTTCCAGCGCAGCGCCGCTGCGTGTCCGCGGAGAAATATATTTACTTCGTAGTGAGGGATTGCCACGTCGCTTCGCTCCTCGCAACTTTTGAGCCGAGTTTTCGCGTGAGATTGGCCAAAGATAAACGTTCCTGAACCAAGAACCCGATCTATTCTTTTTGTTCTTCGCCTAATTCTTCGAGGAAACTTCGTAAGCGTTCAGAACGTTTGGGATGACGCAGTTTGCGCAGAGCTTTTGCTTCAATTTGACGAATACGTTCACGCGTTACATCAAATTGTTTGCCCACTTCTTCTAAAGTGTGATCGGTATTCATATCGATACCAAAGCGCATGCGTAATACTTTGGCTTCGCGTGGCGTGAGTGTGTTCAAGATTTCATGTGTTGCTTCCGATAAACCTTCCATAATGGCAGATTCCATTGGTGAAAGTACGGAAGTATCTTCGATAAAATCACCTAAGCGTGAATCTTCATCTTCACCAATTTGTGCTTCCATTGAAATCGGATCACGAGCGATACGCAATATTTTGAGTACTTTTTCTTCTGGCATTTCCAGCAGATGACTTAATATTTCTGGTGAAGGCTCAAGTCCCGTTTCTTGTAAGTATTGTCGTGAAACACGGTTTAATTTATTAATCGTTTCGATCATATGCACAGGAATTCGAATGGTGCGTGCTTGATCCGCAATGGATCGTGTGATGGCTTGGCGAATCCACCATGTTGCATATGTCGAAAACTTATAACCGCGACGGTATTCAAATTTATCGACTGCTTTCATTAAGCCGATATTGCCTTCTTGAATTAAATCAAGGAATTGTAAACCACGATTGGTATATTTTTTAGCTATTGAAATAACCAAACGTAAATTTGCTTCAACCATTTCTTTTTTCGCGCGCCGAGCTTCAATTTCACCCAAAGACATGCGTTTATTGATATCTTTAATTTCAGGAACGGATAATCCAGATTCTTGCTCCAGTGCCACTAAACGACGCTGTGCACGTTTAATATCTTGTTCGTAAATAGCCAACTTTTCTGAGTAGGGTTGTTTTTTCAAAAATGGATTGACCCAATCGGTATCCGTTTCATGACCAGGGAAACTTTCAATAAAGATTTTACGTGGCATACGTGCTTTGGTCACACAATACAACATGATTAATTTTTCTTGGGCGCGAACTTGCTCTAATAAGACACGCAGTTTTCGGCATAAACGGTCAAACAGACGT
>CAYSGV010000345.1:0-685 GCA_964430685.1 uncultured Gammaproteobacteria bacterium | reverse complement strand
TTTAAATTCAGCAAATAATTCCGCCAGTGCTTGTTGCGCTTTTTTCGTTTTAGCGTGGTCGTTACCATGTTTTTGACGCAGTTTGATAAGTTCGGCATTTTGTTTGCCCAATCTGCCAAAGAAATCGGCACAGATAACCGGATCGGGACCAGCTTCAACGGTATCGGCTGCATCATCAGTTGTGGCAACAATTTCTTCTTCTTCTTCATCTGAAGCAACCACCACTTCTGCTTCAATAAAATTAGGTTCTTCATCAATTTCTTGGATTGGCACATCTTCGGCAGTCGCAAATCCAGAGATAATTTCAGCCAATCGACCTTCACCTTGTTGCACACGGTCATAGAAATCAAGTATTTGTTTAATAATGGCTGGGTAAGATGCCAAAGCAATCATCACTTGTTTGATGCCTTCTTCGATGCGTTTGGCTATAACAATCTCACCTTGTCGCGTGAGCAGTTCAACTGAACCCATTTCACGCATGTACATTCGTACAGGATCAGTGGTACCACGTTCTACAGCAGCTAGTACTTCATAGACTTCATCTGTGCTGTCTTCTGCAGTGGTTTGCCCACCTGTTAACAGTATTAATGTATCTGGATCAGGTTCTGTTTCGTAATAAGCAATGCCCATTTCTTCGAGCATGCGTTTGACTGCCTCAAAATCAATAGAATCGAGGACATTTTGG
>CAYSGV010000344.1:0-3108 GCA_964430685.1 uncultured Gammaproteobacteria bacterium | reverse complement strand
TCAGAAGGGTGCCACCATACAGCACAAGGTAAATTGGCTAAAAAATGCAAGCATTGCCAAATAATATGCATGAGCATAGATGCAAATTGCCAACACCAATGACCAAGCCAGAATTGTTGTACTGCATAAGATAAAGTACCCACTAATGTAACTGGCACAACCAGTGAGCCGACCCATGGAATCGCTATGCTATTGGCCAACATACTGACTAAAGAATATTGATCAAATAAAATAAGTGATAAGGGTAACATGCCAACAAACATTACCCATTGTGGACGCCCCCATTTCCACCAGTGCGATACTTTTTGCAGACGATTATTTAATCCGTATAACAACAAACCAACGGCACCAAATGATAACCAAAATCCTGGCAATAAAGTTGCTGCCGGCTGACTAATTAAGATCAAAAACAAAGCATATAAGTAGGCATGACCAGAAATTAAGTTACGTCTAAATAATCGTGCACACATGAATACGGTGATCATAATCAATGCACGTTGGGTAGGTAAAGAAAACCCCGCCAAAGCACTATATATAAATGCAATCGCACAGGCACCCAATGCGCCAGCTTGTTGTGCAGGTACTTTCAAACTTAAAAATCCAGATATTTGCCATAAGCAGCGTATGATATAAAAACCAAAAGTTGCTGCTAAACCAACATGCAAACCAGAGATGGCTAACAAATGTCCTGTACCGGTAGCCATAAACACGCGCCATTGTTCAACAGTGACATTTCCCGTATAACCTATAGCCAATGCGGCTAATATGCCACTGAATGGTGAAATAAATTGTACAAAAAAGTGGAATAATTTTTGGCGAATTTGATGGTGAAAACGAGCAAAAAGATTTGTACTCAAGAGATGGTTCTTTGGGCTTGTGACCACATAACCAACAGCATGAATATTATTGGCAAATAATATTTTTTCGCGATCCACGCCACCTGGGTTATAAAAACCATGCGGAGCACGTAGTTTAACCAGTAATTGCCAATGTTGACCTGGAATTACTTGCGCGTATTGATCATACCAAGATAATTTTATTTTGCCTGGACTTTTCCATAGGCGCTGTGGTGTTTGTATTGTATTAATTAAAAAATCAAATTGTATATGATCAGCGGAAACATTAGGCAAAGAAACAATTTCACCTCTAATTAATAAAGATTTACCTTCTAAACGCAACGGTATTTTTGCTGCTACTTCTTGCTTCGCATCATGCCAAGTCCACAAAAAACCAAAAATCAGAGCCACAAAAAATATGGACAATAATTTGAATTTATAAATGAAAATTAAAGCAATGCTACTCAAGGCAAGGATAATAAATACTAGTGAATAATTCGGTAATTTAGGTAGTAATTGTATACCTAAATTACCAAACAACATCCCTAACACAAAAATCGGCATGATATTGTACTTTTTGACACATCCAAATTCATCATAACTGGGCAGAATATAATATTGAAGTACAGAATCTGCGGAGTTATTTGAAAAAGACTTATTTAATGAAAACCAAAGATTCTTTCGATAGAGTTCTTACACATCTTTTGTCCTAAGAGACTGCCATAAAGGCAAGTAATGCAGAAGAATCGAGTACGATTTTATTCTTGTTGAGCCTCATCAATTCGCTTTTTGTTTAAGCTTTTAAATAAGCTTCGATTTTTTGCATGTGCTTGAACCAATGACTGTGCATGTTGAATTGAATGTTTTAAACCAACAAGTCTTAAGGTATTGTCTTCGAGTTGAAGAACTCCTCCTCCTCCGGGCTTCAAGTGAAGCTTTCGTCGGAAATCTGCCGGGATAAGAACATGCTCGTCTTCACCCATCTTTGCATGATGTTCTAGCATCGTTTATCCCTTTTTAATATCATTAATAGATAATAATAAACTATCAATTTCTTTAATTCTGTCATATTAACAAGAACCAAATTAAAGAGTGGGATAACGCTTTTATGTAATATGCCAACACATTTGAGACCGGTAATTACTCAGGCCTATGAATCGGGCATGATTAATATTGATACCAGTTTGGTCAACCCAGATGAGTTTTTGGGACAACAAACGGTCATTAATTTCTTGAATACAAATTATCTTTTTGGTTCAAATGATATTAGTTATACAGACCGGCTTGTTCCATATACCATTAATAATACTAAGGTATTAATTGGAACCTCGGATGCAACAGGATTGGTCATCTATAAAGATCCATCCCTATAGGCTTCGCCAACCTCCCCCGCTATCGGGAGAGGTTTTTTTACTCAGCTAATTTGAAGGCTATTCAAAATTGAGATGTCGGATTTTGCGCTTAACGGCGCTCTATCCGACCTACTGAAGAGAAACAATTTACAATTCCTACTTCATCAATGCGATCTTCAATTATTCATTGACATGGATTAAATTTTCCTGACCCACTTGAGCTTTCCATGTACGCCAGGTATTGGCTAAGCGTGAAGTAATTTCATTTTCAGTGGGTGAATGCAACAATCACAATAAATGTGGTTGTCGTAAGGCTTACTTTAGAGTACAATATTTTCGTCAGTATTTATCTAAAATAATTAAAAAATTCAATGTAAAAATAAGCAAAAGGTATTCCCATGCAAGGGCTAAATGAACCTACAGCTCAGTTAACTTTTAATGTGCTAAGAAACGGCAAACCTGATCCAAAAAATCCTGGCCAACGAAAAGATCTGAGTGGTCAGAAAGGTGATACTTGTTGGTTTTATTCAATGCATACACTTTCAGCAGAATATACGAGTACTGATGCTGAAACATTAAAAAATCGAAAAATACTCTCAGCTTGGCGTAAGGCCCATACACAAATTGATATCGATCACTCATCATTCGCCGATATCATTCGACACAATCAACAAACTTTGTCGCTGGCTAAAGATCAATCGATTGCACAGGTTAAGCAAATTGGTATCATAGAATTAGCAGAAAGTTTGTTTTTACTCTGTCAACAAGCCAAGATAAATATTATTGGTATTCTTGAAAAAGAAAAAAGACAACCGCCAGCATTGGCTGAAAGAGCGAGAAATAAATATCGCTGTTACTCTGGAGAAAAATATTATCAATTATCGAAAGCTGATATAATTCGCATTTTAGCTTCATTTATC
>CAYSGV010000343.1:0-3113 GCA_964430685.1 uncultured Gammaproteobacteria bacterium | reverse complement strand
CGGTTCCACATAATAACCACGGCATACCCCAGCAGTTTTATCATCTATAAAACCAAGCACAGCTTTAACATCTGCCTTGCGGTAAGACCATGTGGCATTATAGGGATGCTTTTGTTTTTTTAATGGTTGCGGAATTGGACTTGCCAGTTGACTTGTAGTGATAGTCGATTTTTGCTGCAAATCATCTGCAGCAACAGACTGTACCGATACAGCGATACAAGTAAATAATAGCAACTGAAGTGTTAATCCGTATTCTTTCACAGAATTGTTCCATCACGGCCTATGTTAAAACAGCATACAATGTCATAGAATCTATGGCTATTCAATTAATATTTAGGGTAGGACCGGTTATGTTAGACTCTCGGGCACAAGTGCTTGCACAATGGTTAGCTAAGGTAGCGCCCGCATCGCTCACCGCATTGGCACCCATCACTGGCGATGCCAGCTTCAGACGTTATTTCCGCGCACAATTTATGGGCGAGAACACAAGTTTAATTGTAATGGACGCCCCGCCTGATTTGGAACGTTGTGATGTTTTTGTCAAACTGGCTCTTGGTTTTAGGCAGCAAGAAATTTGTGTGCCACAAATCCATGCGCAAGATTTAACATTGGGCTTTTTATTACTCACTGATTTTGGTGACGATACCTTACAAAAGGTGATCAATGCTGACAATGCAGACTTTTGGTACGGTAAGGCATTTGAGGCTTTATTTCGTATTCAAAAATGTCAACAATTTCCCGATTATCAGTTACCTCATTTTGATGCGGCTTTGATGCGCAAGCAATGCGCGGATACAGAAACCTGGTATTTCGAAAAGCATCTACAACTGCGCCTAACCCAAGCAGAACAACAGTTGCTACAAGAAACGACAGAGCAGTGGATTGAATGTGCACAAGAGCAACCACAAGTTTGCGTGCACCGTGATTATCACAGTCGTAATTTAATGGTATTAAAATCAAATCAGCGCCCGGGCTTAGGTATTATAGACTTTCAAGATGCCATCATCGGCCCTTTAACTCATGATTTGGTTTCACTCTTGCGCGATTGTTACATTCATTGGCCAGCCGAGAAAGTGGGCGAGTGGCTACAAAATTATTATGATGAATTGATCCAACTGCAATTGCTCAGCCGCAAGCATTCTCTTATTGAATTTACCCAATGGTTTGATTGGGTGGGCATGCAGAGGCATTATCGCATTTTGGGCACCTTTGCACGGCTGTATCACCGCTACCAAAAGCAGAGTTATCTACAAGATATGCCTGGAATCATGAATTATTTAATTTCTGTCAGTGCGCGCTATCCACAGTTCAAACCATTTCACGACTGGATGCAACAGCGTATTTTGCCGGCATTAATTAGCGCCAATCAACAAATCAATACGGTGACTTGAATATGAAAGCTTTTGTACTCGCGGCGGGAATGGGACAACGCCTGCGGCCATTAACCGAAACAATTCCCAAACCATTATTACTCGTCAATAACGAACCATTAATTACCTATCATTTGCGTGCACTCGCCAAGGTGGGCGTACGTGACATTATCATTAACTTACACTATCTCTCTGATCAAATTAGAGATGCCTTAAGCGATGGCAGCCAATTTGGTGTACACATTAGCTATTCCTACGAAGCAGAAATTTTAGGCACTGCAGGATGCATCGTTAAAATGCTGGGCGCATTAGGCAAAGATCCGTTTTTAGTGATTGCAGGCGATATTTGGACGCACTTTCCCTATGATTCGCTTGCTTTGGCGCGAAATCATTTAGCCCATTTGGTTTTAGTGCCGAACCCATCCTTTCGGCCTGAAGGCGATTTTTATCTCAACGATGATGGCGTACTGAGTGATCAGCCGTCTCAACCCAACCAACCGCGGTATACCTATGGCAGCATCGGTATCTATCATCCAAGTTTTTTTGCGGGATTAGCCCCCGGTTACCACGATCGCGGCCAGCTTATTCACCAACACATACCATCTGGTAAAATTACCGGTGAAGTCTACCGTGGACCATGGGTCAATGTCGGGACCTCAGCCGATTTGGAAGAGGCACGGCAACTAGCTATACTAGAGAAGGCAGCTAACTCTAAAGACAGAATCAAAACAACACCATAAGGAATAATAATGCAAAAACAACAAGAAACAACTGCAATCATTTTATCGCTGGGCCGTTTACAAAAAGAGGTTAACACGGACCCCTTTATTGGTTATATGCTACATGTCGCGAAAGCAGTAAATTCACAATTTGAATTTACTCAAGATATGCAAATCAAAGCCTTTCAACTCAGTGAGCAATTTAATACAGGGCTCTTGGACGTTGAACCCGCAGAGAATGAAAAAATATTTAGAATCAAGTTACTTGAATTACTGCATATTCCGCAGGATAGATTGTCTGAAAGAGAATTCTGGCAAAGGTGGAATGAAATGGTGGTTATTGGCGATATACAAGCAGAAATTAGCAATTTGCAGGCCTTTGCTGCGCAACATAAAGTTGTATTCTATCTCCATTCCGATACCAATTCCCAGCATGTGCAAAAAATGCAGCGCGAATTCCCAACAAATACATTGCAGATCGATGGTAACCAGGCAAAACTCGGACCATTTCCGCTTTACCTTTCTTGTTTACGACATACCAATCGATTGAAACTAATAGAACTGGTTGATACAGACATCAGTGCCAAAGCATTGAATAAACCGGGACGTATCGTGCTCATCTATGGTGATCCCAATAATATTCAAAATCCACTACACCGTGCCAATGCGCAACGCGAATTAGCCAACCTGCAAAAACTGCCCATGCTGACCAGAGAAAATCCCATTGTATTAGTAATGGATAATAAAGCATTATCATTGCAAGATACTTTAGCAAAATGTGTTGTGCTACCCCGATCACCAGGGCAGGAAGCAGTTGCAGTTCCCCCTCCCGGCCCTACCCAATAAATAGGGTTATACACATTGTGCGGGGCAGGGCCCTACCCTCTCTTTGCCCGTGCTGCAACTCAACCCCTTAGGGTTTGGTTGATTTCGAGCCGGATTTTTGTTATAAACAGTGCCCTTATTAAATAATAAATTTGGAGCGCGTTATGTCGCAAGTCTGTCAAATTACTGGTAAACGTCC
>CAYSGV010000342.1:0-3131 GCA_964430685.1 uncultured Gammaproteobacteria bacterium | reverse complement strand
AGATCCTTGCCCCTTTGATGAACTTCAGCAAGTTTTGCTAATAATGTTTTATATTCTTCTACTCTTGTCGGCGACGCTATAGGTGGTTCTGGCTGTGTGGATACTCCTTGCCCAAAACGTGTCTGCAATGTATTAAATTCAGTGCTGTGATATTCGCGCATCGCAAGAATAGTTGATTGGAGCTCTGGTGAAAGATTACCCGTATGCTTTTTTAATAACTCTTCTGCTGCTGCTATGGTTTCTTTAAAATCATTTTGATCCACTTCGAATTGTCCATCAACAACGATTAATTCAATTTTATAATCTTTGAGTTGTTGTTTTTGAACTTGATTCATTGATGGAAGAGATTCCAAAGCACGTATGTTTTGTCTTATTTCTTCGGCTTTGATAATTGCTGCTTCTAAGTGCGTTTTAAACTCTGTCAATCGATTCCATTTTTTTTCAAGTTTTCTTGCTTTGCGCGCGGATTCTGGATCGCTATTTGTCTCTGCTGTGGTTGCAAGTGTTGTTACAATAGGTTCGGGCTTATCTGTTTTTTGTGATGCCTGCGTAAGCATGGTATTCTCTCTTTGCTCTTCGATAAATGCTTTACTTGACTCATAAGCGTTTAAAATATTTTGTGCCATCATACAGACATCGCTACTATAAACTTTATTTGAGCTTGCAATTTGCTCTAACAATAACAATTGTCGTTGTGCAGAGAGACCATTAATAAACTGCTCTCTGAGTTGATATAATTCTCTAAATTTTTCGGCATGATTTACTGGGTCACCACCTCGACTATTCAGATAACCTATATCTGCTCGGTATATATTTGCGATCACTTCAAATAATTTTGGCAACGCATCAAGAGTGCTTTGTAATGTGATAGGCTCTGCCGCAATTTCTTCATCACTGTTTGCTGATTCGGGTTCATCTTCATCTTCTTCTTCATTAGCAAATGGCCCAGCCTCCTGCTCATAATGTACAGTTATATCATCTACCCATTCATCTGTATTGGCATCACCTGCAGAATTCTGATCATCAGATTCAGTTGTACCAGCTTCTGATTCTGGACTTGGGCTACGCGGTTCAGGTGTCTGAACGTTTTCAGCCAATTCTGCATTAGTGTAACCAGAAATTTGAAATGCCATGAGGGTGATTTCTAGACTTTTTATCTCATTACTCAGTTCGGTTAACTTCTGTTGTTGTTCATCTATTGTTAATTGCTGGAATGTTTGCAGTTGCGCTGCAAATTTTTGTTCTTGCTCAGCACTATTGGTGTTCACTGAGGTGTCGTTTTGATCAAAAGACAGTGTTTTGAAAGCGCTTGTTGCAGCATCCAATCTTTTCAGTAAACGAGTATATTCTGTTTCCATTTGCTTGTTCATCGAAGGGCCTCATGATCAACACAGTAAATTTTAAAATTAAGGTTTTCTTAATCTGAAAACACAAAACTCCTCTATAAGTATAGATAAAAAACTTCGCCAAAATGCGTAGCCAATAAAAATTAGAAAAATATTTTATGGAAATTAAAAAACAAGTATTGACATGCGCTTTTGCATATATCAAACTGTGCAAAAATTATATATGCAATAACTAATACGCAATTGGGTGCAAAAATAAGTGGTTTTTGGCAAACGGACGCATAAACAGCAAAAATAGAATAGGAATTCGAATATGGATATTTCCCCAAGCAGCGAAAAGCAGCAACGTTTGCTGAGTAAACTTAATAGCGAGTTGAGTGAACCCTTACAAAGTTACTTAAACGATCAAACGATCACAGAAATCATGCTCAATCCAGATGGCCGTATTTGGATCGATCGCTTAGAACAGGGTTTATCCGTAACCAATATCACCTTTTCTTCATTACAAGCACTAAATTTAATTGGCACAGTAGCTGATCTCAAAGGAAAAGTAATTAATGCCGCTAGCCCTATTTTAGAAACAGAATTACCCATTTATGGTTGTCGCTTTGAAGCATTAGTACCTGATGTTGTGCGCGCGCCCGTGTTTAGTATGCGCAAGCATGTTAACAAAATTTATACCTTAGCCGATTATCAAGCACAGCAAGTTTTAACAGCCAAGCAAGCGGAAATGATTCAACGCGCCATCCATAATCGCTGGTCTATTTTAATTGCCGGTGGACCAGGCACGGGCAAAACCACATTAGCCAACGCCATTCTAAATGAAATGGTTTTAATCGGTAGTCCGAATCAGCGTTTTGTCATTATCGAAGATACACAAGAACTCATCTGCACGGCGCAAAATACCGTAACCTTAAAAACCAATTTATATGCTGACTTTCAAAGTTTGCTCAAAGCAACATTGCGATTACGCCCTGACAAAATCTGTTTAGGTGAATGTCGTGGTGCGGAAACGCTCATTTTATTAAAAGCATGGAACACCGGTACACCAGGTGGGCTTGCCACGATACATGCTAATTCTGCAAAAGCAGCACTTACCCGTGTAGAAGAAATGATTGCGGAAGCACAAATCGTCGCGATGCCACAATTTATTGCTGAAGCCATTCAAGTCATTATCAGCCTGCGTTTTGATTCAGTTAGCGGTCGCAAAATTGAACAAATTGTTAAATTAAAAGGATTACAACACGGACAGTATCAATGGGAAGAATTAAATTAAGGATGACAACAATGAAAATACATTGGGCACAAGTTTTAAAGATATTAGGATGTGTTCCTATTTATTTGCACACATCCTTATCGCATACTGCCAATACGGGACCCAGCATGCCATGGGATGATGGTTTAACACAAATTCAAAATGCACTAACAGGAAACACGGCGCACGCGCTTATTGTTTTGGCGATTGCGATTACCGGCATTGCTGTTGCTGTGGGTGAAACGGATAGTGTATTTCGCAAAGCAGCCAGTATTGTCTTTGGTGGTTCCATTGCGGTGGGAGCTGTTTCTTTATATAGCACCTTAAGTTTTTCCGGCGCAGTTATTTAAATGTAATGATAAGGAAAAAATAATGACGACCAACACACAACCGCGGCGACTTGTACTCCATCGTTCACTCATTCGTCCCATATTAATAGGCGGTGCGCAACGCAGTTTGGTCATGCTTAACGGCACACTCATCGCAACGCTCGTTTTGGGTGTGGGTTTTCATCCAATCACTCTAGGTTT
>CAYSGV010000341.1:0-3139 GCA_964430685.1 uncultured Gammaproteobacteria bacterium | reverse complement strand
TACACGACGGTTACCTAAATGATCAATATCATCTACATCGCCTTTACCATCACGAATTGCAATAAGCGTTTTAATAAAATCAACAATATCTTCTTTCGTTAAGATGCGTGGCCCTTCAATTTCTTTGCGACCGACGCGCCGATTGAATTTCATACGTCCAACCGACGATAAATCATAGCGTTCAGCAGAGAAAAATAAATTATTAAATAAATTATCTGCAGCTTCACGTGTGGGTGGTTCGCCAGGGCGCATCATGCGATAAATTTCAACCAATGCTTCTAAATTATCGCGCGTGCTATCGACACGTAAAGTATCCGAAATATATGAACCACAATCTAATTCATTGGTATAAATGGTTTCAAAACTTTTAATTTTAGCTTTTTTAAATTGATCCAATAATTCATCGGTCACTTCACTATTTGCAGCAGCAAGCGTTTCTTTGCTGATTGGATCAAGGTAAGTTTTAGCCAAGATTTTTCCATAAAGATATTCTTTGGGAACTTCAATACGCGTAATCTTTGCTTTTTCAAGTTCTTTAATATGTCGCGCTGTAATACGTCGGCCGGTTTCAACAATGGCTTTGCCTTGTTTATCCTTAATTGCAAACATTGCAATTTCACCACGTAAGCGTGCGGGCACGAGATCTAAATAAATTTTATCGCGTTCAAAACTAAAGGTATTGATTTCGAAAAAGAGTTCGAGAATTTGCTCATTATCATAGCCAAGCGCGCGTAAAATAATGGTAACTGGAATTTTGCGACGGCGGTCAATACGGGCCATGATAATGCCTTTATTGGGATCTTCTTCTAAATCAAACCATGAGCCGCGTGCAGGGATTAGCCTACCGAAATAAGTTCTTTTACCTGTTGAATGTGTTTTGCCTTTGTCATGTTCAAAGTAAGCACCTGGTGAACGATGGAGCTGAGAAACCACAACGCGTTCAGTTCCATTGATAATAAATGAGCCGTGTTCGGTCATGAGCGGTATTTCACCCAAATAAACATCTTGCTCTTTAATATCTTTAACCGTTTTACCATCGGCGCCTGGTTCTTTTTCATACACGAACATGCGCACTTTGACGCGTAATGGCGCAACATACGATAAACCACGTCGTTTACATTCATCCACATCAAATGGTGGATGGCTTAAGGCATATTCAATATATTCTAGTGCCGTTTTTTCAGAATAACTCTTAATGGGGAATATCGATTGCAGTGCCGCATGTAGACCTACATTTCTACGTTTAGATGCTGGCACTTTAGCTTGTAGAAACTCTTCATAAGAGTTGATTTGGATCTCCAGTAATGGTGGAGATTGCATGATGTCTGGTCGATGACCATATTGTTTACGAATACGCTGCTTTTCAGTAAAGGAATAGTTTACGTGCATTACAGCCATGAATAATCCTCGAGCTTAGGTTGTTCCCCACGGTCGGTTCCCGCGATATATATATTCACCACAATCTGATCACATTGTGACATGCGGTAAATATACAGAAATAGGCTGGTTACCAAGTAACCAGCCTTACAAAAATAATTACAACAAAGAAAAGCAAAGGCACATTATTTAACGTCGACCTTCGCCCCTGCTTCCTCTAATTGTTTCTTGATGGAAGCCGCTTCATCTTTGGAAACGCCTTCTTTTATGGTTACTGGCGGTGCAGACTCAACTAGATCTTTAGCTTCTTTTAAGCCAAGACCGGTAATGGCGCGAACAACTTTGATGACATTAACTTTATTTGCTCCGGCATCACCCATGACGACATTAAATTCAGTCTTCTCTTCTGCAGCTTCAGCGGCGCCAGCAGCAGCAGGAGCTGCCGCCATAGCCATCATTGGCATAGCATCAGAAACACCAAATTTTTCTTTCATCATATCTACTAAATCGACCACATCCATTAAAGGCATCTTGGCGATTGATTCTAATATGTCTTCTTTTGAAATATTCGTAGCAGCCACAGCTTTCACTCCTCATTAATTAACAATACCCAAAAGATTTAACAAGAAAAATAATCAATATTTGTTTACTATCTACCCATTTTGTTTTTTATCACGAATAGCGCTTAGGGTGCGCACCACACGTGATTGTGGATCAGCAAGTGTACGTACCAACTTATTAATGGGCGCCTTCATCACTGCGACCAATTGAGCCACAGCTTCTTTATATGTTGGTAAACTTGCAATCGTATCCAGTTGGTTTGCCGCAAGCAATTTACCATTCAATGCAATGGCCGTAACCTGCAGTTTTTGATTGTCTTTGACAAATTTCTTAAATAACCGCGCCGCCGCCGCTGGGTCATCCTGCGAAAACGCAAGAACAAGCGGCCCTACTAATTTAGCATCGCTACAAGCAAAATCAGTATCCGCAAGTGCACGGCTGGCTAAAGTATTGCGCACCACTCTTAAATAGACGCCCGAATTTCTGGCTTCTCTTCTTAGGGAAGTCATTTGCACAGATGTAAGGCCACTATACTCAGCTGTAACCAAAGATACCGATCGGGTAGCTACAGATTTTATTTCCTCAACGATCTGCTGTTTATCAGCTAGCTTCATCGCCACGCCAAACCCCCGTTTCTAATTATCCAGACATATTTTATTCAAAACAAACCGCCAGAAGCACTACACTTCCCGCGGAATAAAATTGGTGATCCCAGTATGATAACCAAATAAAAAATCAAAGCAAGTAGAAATTTTGAAAGCGTTTCATGGGTTATGCCCGGAAACCGCCTATTTCGAAATCTTTACCCTGCCAAACTGGTTAGGTCGATATCAATACCAGGCCCCATTGTTGATGACAACGTCATCCCTCTTAAGTAAACACCTTTTGAGGATGTTGGTTTCAATTTCTTCAATTCAACGATTAAATTTTCCAAATTCTCTTTAAGCTCTTGCACATTCATTTTCACCGTACCGATGGTGCAGTGAATAATGCCGTTTTTATCCGTACGGAAGCGAACACCGCCGGATACATTTTTGATGGCAACAGCCATATCGGTGGTCACCGTACCTTCTTTGGGGTTGGGCATTAAGCCACGTGGACCCAAAATGGGGCCTAATGTACCAACAATGCGCATTGCTTCTGGTGTTGCTAACACAACATCACAATCAACTTTACCTTCTCGTTTGACTTGTTCAGCAAG
>CAYSGV010000340.1:0-3156 GCA_964430685.1 uncultured Gammaproteobacteria bacterium | reverse complement strand
ATGTACAGTGCTCATGCAGTAAACTTACGTATGCGCGATGATGTGGTAACTGAAACGAACCAGCGTGACCAACTATTGCGTAATGCACCCAAACAAGAAAGTGGTTTATTTTTAGTTCCGCATATTTTTGGCCAGGGTGAAGGCGAGCAAAGCAAATAACAGTAAGTGACGTAACTTCTTGATAAACTAGGATATTCCAACGATGACTGATTTAGCAAAACAAGATCTCGCAACTTTATCGCGTGGTCTACGTGAAAAGAAATTTTCCAGTGTTGAATTAACAAAAGCTTATTTAGATCGTATTCGTACACATGATAAAAAACTCAATAGCTTTATAACCGTATTAGAAGAACAAGCACTAACCATGGCACGTGCTGCGGATGCACGTATTGCAAAAAATGAAAATGTCACGCCTTTAACCGGCATTCCTATTGCTCAAAAAGACATTTTTTGTACAGAAAACGTATTAACAACTTGCGGCTCAAAAATATTAGCCAATTTTGTATCGCCTTATGATGCAACCATAGTCAGTCGGTTTAATGCTGCTGGCACTGTTTTGATTGGTAAAACCAACATGGACGAATTTGCTATGGGTTCATCGAATGAAAACAGTTATTTCGGCCCCGTCAAAAATCCTTGGGATTTAAGCAAAGTTCCAGGCGGTTCATCTGGCGGTACAGCTGCAGCTGTTGCGGCAAGGCTCGTTGCTGGTGCTACCGGTACTGATACTGGCGGCTCGATACGTCAACCCGCAGCTTTTTGTGGCATTACAGGGATAAAACCGACTTATGGTCGTGTCTCTCGTTATGGAATGATTGCTTTTGCTTCCAGCCTGGATCAAGGTGGTCCCATGACACAGACCGCAGCAGATGCAGCCATTATGTTGAATGCAATGGCTGGTTTTGATGAAAAAGATTCTACAAGTGTAAATATACCCGTGCCAGATTATACGGCTAGTTTAAATGAACCACTCACTGGCTTGCGTATCGGTGTACCACAAGAATATTTTTCCGCTGACTTAGATCCACGAATTGCAGCCTTGCTTGAACAAGCATTAAAAGTATATGAACAACTTGGTGCAACACGCGTTCCTGTACGCTTACCTAATTCTTCTTTTTCTATTCCAGTTTATTATGTCGTTGCACCTGCTGAAGCATCATCTAATTTAGCGCGCTACGATGGTGTTCGTTTTGGTTACCGCTGCGCTAATCCGCGCAATTTAGAAGATTTATACAAACGCAGTCGTGGTGAAGGTTTTGGTGCCGAAGTAAAACGACGTATCATGATTGGTACATATGTTTTATCAGCTGGTTATTATGATGCCTATTACTTAAAAGCCCAAAAAATTAGACACTTAATTGCTGATGATTTTAAAACAGCATTTAAAGATGTTGATGTGATTATCGGGCCAACCACACCCAGTAGCGCTTTTGCTACAGGCGCAAAAATAAATGATCCGGTCAGCATGTATTTATCTGATATCTATACAGTCCCAGCCAATTTAGCTGGCTTACCTGCAATGTCTTTGCCGGTGGGTTTCATTGAAGGTTTACCCATTGGTATGCAACTGGTTGGCAATTATTTTAAGGAAGCAAAATTACTGAATGTCGCCAATCTCTATCAAAAACAAACCGATTGGCATCAACAATTACCACAAGGGTTTTAAAAGATGGAATGGGAATCAGTCATTGGCTTAGAAGTACACGTACAATTATTAACGCGGTCAAAAATATTTTCTGGTGCATCGACTGCCTATGGTGCATTGCCCAATACGCAGGCTTGTGCCATCGATATGGGTTTACCAGGTGTTTTGCCAGTGCTTAATCGCGAAGCGGTATCTATGGCCATTAAATTTGGCTTAGCGGTTGATGCAAAAATCGATCAACATGCCATTTTCGCACGTAAAAATTATTTCTATCCTGATTTGCCTAAAGGCTATCAAATTAGTCAATATGAATCACCCATAGTCTATCAAGGCCATCTTGATATTATTTTAGACGATAATAATAACAAACGTATTCGTATTACACGCGCGCATTTGGAAGAAGATGCTGGTAAATCATTACATGAAGATTTTCATGGCATGAGCGGTATTGATTTAAATCGTGCCGGCGTTGCTTTGCTTGAAATCGTTTCTGAACCTGATTTACGCAATGCCAAAGAAGCAGTCGCCTATTTAAAAACATTGCATGCCTTAGTTTGTTATTTACAAATTTGTGATGGCAATATGCAAGAAGGATCTTTTCGTTGCGATGCCAATGTATCGGTACGGCCAAAAGGTTCCGATAAATTAGGTACACGTACAGAAACGAAAAATGTGAATTCATTTCGTTTTGTTGAACGTGCCATCAATTATGAAATCAGTAGACAAATTGAACTGATTGAAAATGGCGGTACCGTTGTACAACAAACCCGTCTTTATAATCCAGATAAAGATGAAACGTTTCCAATGCGTGAAAAAGAAGAAGCCAATGATTATCGTTATTTCCCTGACCCCGATTTATTGCCATTAGATATTACACCGGCTGAGATTGAGCAAATTCGTGTGTCACTACCGGAATTGCCACAACAAAAATGTGCGCGTTTCATTCAACAATACAATCTTAGTCATTATGATGCACAACAACTCATCAACACTCGTGAAACTGCTGATTATTTTGAACATGTTGTCAGTCATTGTGGCAATGCTAAATTAGCAGCCAATTGGATTAATGGTGATTTAGCAGCCGCGTTAAATAAAGAAAATTTAGAAATTCAGCAATCACCCATTGCACCTGAGCAATTAGCCACACTAATTAAACGTATCGACGACCAAACTATTTCTTCAAAAATTGCCAAAACAGTTTTTGAATCTCTTTGGCAAGAAGAGGGCACAGTTGATCAGATTATCGCGCAAAAAGGTTTACAACAAGTCACCGATACCAGTGCCATTATTGCAGTGATTGATCGCATATTAGCCGATAATCCAACGCAACTTGCTGATTATCGTGCAGGTAAAGATAAATTATTTGGCTTCTTTGTTGGTCAAGTGATGAAAGCAACTGAAGGCAAAGCCAATCCGCAACAATTAAATACTTTACTTTTAGAAAAGTTGAAAGGTTGATGGCAGACGTCGAACAAATAAACCCCGTATTAGCGCAAACAAAAAAAGTATAC
>CAYSGV010000339.1:0-3166 GCA_964430685.1 uncultured Gammaproteobacteria bacterium | reverse complement strand
AGAGCGCAGCCATGTTGAAGTTCAAGAAAGGATTGTCATAGCGCGAGATGCAGCATTGTCTACTACACAAAGTGTATTAAAGACTAAAGATGTTGACCAGGCAGGGACATATACAGCAGATCGTTCAAAAACCGAAATTACTGGTTTTCATCAAACTCATCACGGAAGCAAGTTTACATTGACGATGGCGGATGAACACAAAGTGGGTGATTTTGAAGCACATGGTCAACTTTCCCTGGACCAAGCGGTGATGGATGTCACAAGAACAGCAAAAATAGCAAGCGATGCGCAATTAGATGTAACACAGGCTGCAATTAAAGCGCAAACGATTGATTATTCTGGTCGGGGAAGAGTGAGTGAAGGGTTATTACTTGAAGCAGCTGATCGCTTAGATCTACACAAGGGTTCCTCGCTATCAGGTGCTGGTCTATTGCAAGTTAAAAGTGCACGTGGAGATTATCGGGGTGCGGTCACTACTGCGCAATTCCGTTTCGAGAATGCTGCATTTAATCAGCATAATGAGCTTGTTTCCAGACGCGGTGATTATGCACAGATAAATCCAGTACAAGTTTTATCATTCGACACGGATAAAGTTGTCAAATTTGATAGTGGCTTAACTACACCATATACGCTTGTGGCAAAAGCAAGAGCTTTTGAATTTGGTGGTGCGATGAGTTCCAGCAAGAGTTTGGTATTACATGCGACTGAAGGCGATTTTCACTTGCGCCATAATTTACAAGCGGCTCAAGACTTATCATTAAAAACTGCAGGTGGCGTTTATAATTATGGACAACATTTGCATGCGGGTAGGACATTCGAGGTTGATGCTGCAAAGAATATTAACAATTATGCAGGTCAGATGACAGGTGATCAAGTATTATTACGCACCAAAGGCGATCTCAACAATTTTGGTGGCACAGTTGCTGCAACTACTTATTTGCAAACTGTTGCGGATGGAAAAATTCGCAACTTAGCCACAGAGCGCACGTATCTGCCAGATGAACTGCAACAAATGAATGCGGATCTCAGTCATCTTGATGAAAAACGGCGTAATGAAATTTATTCACGACATTTGCTCTTGCGCAAATCTTATACTCCGGGTGTATTTCAAGGCGGTACGGGACAAGCTGAAGGCTTAAATGGTGTGGGTTTGTATATGCACTCTAAAGATCGTTTTGAAAACATCGGTTCAACAATTTTAAGTCAGGGTTCCAATGTTATTCATGCAGATAAAGGGTTTGCCAATAGAGCGCTCTTTCATGAGCATCTTGCAAAAACAACCTACTGGCGAGATGGTTTTTTAAGTAATTGCATGCATTTGCGCGTCAATTGGGATGCGACTATTCAAGATGGAGAAATTGTCTCTACACAAGGTCGCAATGTTATCCAAGCTGACTCTGGAGGCATTGATTCATTAGGCGGCAAATATATTGCGAAACAAGGTACAGATTTACATGCACTAGAAACGGTTAAATTATATGCCTTAAAAACTGAGCGACGTACATATGAAGAAGATTCTGCCGTGTGGGGAATTATTGATAGTGACAAAGATATTAAACAACAAGTGGTCACACCCGTTTTAATCGCCGATCATGGTGATAGCAGCATTATTTCCAAACATGGTGATGTGGATGGCGTTGGTGTTGTTTCAGTAGGTGACGGAAAGATGACTGTACGCGGAAAAAATGTCAGCTTCCGTGCAGCGATTGTCGATCAAAGTGCCAGAGAAACTTCTTTTGGTTTAAATCTTGATATTGGATTTATTCGTCTCAAGGGAAGAGCCGGTGCCGGACAAAGTGCCGTGTGTATCGGAAATAATCCCATAAGTAATACCGTTCAAGCAGTCACAAGTGTCGCTGGATCTTCATCATTGCCTGAAGCGGGGCTTGCGACAGCACAAGCATTGCAAAGCATTACTCGTGATGCAACCACTTTAGTGTCACAAATCTCGCAAAATGGTTTGGGCAATGGATTGTTACAAAGTGCTGGACTAGGTGATGGGGCAAAATTTAATCCCACCGTCGGAATTGGTGTTGGACAAGAAATTAGAGAACGTACTTCACAAGCTGTTGGTGATGGGGAAATGCGTCGTGGTGCGCTTGATGTCAAAGCACAAGAAGCAATTACTTTTGGCGATGGCTATAAATTAGATATTGCCAAAGATGCCGAATTGTCTGCGAAAAAAGTTAGCATGGGTGCCGCGGCATTGCACTCAAGTGATCAGCAATTTGAAAAGAGTGTCAGTGTAACTTTCTCACCAAGCGGTGTCGGTGCCGCAGGGAGTTATCAGCATCAAAAAACTACAGCTACGCAGCATGTAAATCAACAAACCAAAGTGGGTGGCACTTTGACAGTGAATGCAGAACATTGGGAACTCGATGGTGCAAACGTTGAAGCAAACAAAGTTGCAGGTCAAGTTAACAAGCTGGTGATCCGCGACAAGCAGGATACTTTTGAGCACAAGCATGAAGGTGTGAGTGCCAGTACCAGTGGCATGGCTTCAGCGAATTACGGTGAACATAAAGGTGCACGTGTTGCAAAGAGCAGTGGTATTCATGTTAATAATGCACCAGGACAATCCGCTTATGAAATAAAAGTTGGTACAACTGAACAGCATGGCGGCAAAATTACTGCAAGTCACGGGAATGATTTCACTACAGATAAACATGAAGCACACGAAGTCAAAGATTATGCAAGCGGTGCCAGTGTTGGTGTTGCAGCCAATGTCAAAGATCTGGCTGGCCAAGGTGATAAGGCTGCAAGTAGCACGCCTGTATTTACTAGTGTGAGTGCAAGAGATTATCGCGCAACGCAAACACCGGTTGTACATGGTGCAGATGGACATACGGGTTCATTAGGTGAAAAACAAGGTAACATACATACCACTTCAGCCAATGGGCAAACAGTGCACCATGATCTCAAAGGCGCAGTCATGGTAGATATTCCTGTGCAAGTGCCTGGGCATAGCGCTGAAAAAATGCCAGAACCTGTAGTACCAAAAGCACCTTCTCGAGAACAAGCAGATGTTCAAGATGCGCCGCAGCCTGCGCCAGCTCAACCTCCAGCAACATCACCTGCCGTTGCCGCAGCTGCAGCGGGTCTGTTTAGAAGGCGTAGAGAATCTGGATCTGCACCGTCACCGATAGCACGCCTAGCAAATGAAGCG
>CAYSGV010000338.1:0-3175 GCA_964430685.1 uncultured Gammaproteobacteria bacterium | reverse complement strand
CCAGAAACATTCGTCGTTTTGTGTATTGAACGATCAATCGAATATTTGATAGGTATGTTAGGGACCCTAAAAGCAGGAGGGACTTATGTGCCATTAGACCCAAATTATCCTGTAAAACAACTTCAGTTTATCCTTGAAGATGTGCAAGCACCCATCATTATAACAAATGAAAATGCTATTGATAAACTTCCAATGACCTTTTCTCAAGTTGTTTCATTGGATGAAGAATGGGAGTATATAGCTCAGCATTCAACTGAAAATTTAATCTCGAATGATAATAACTCACCTACTCAATTGGCTTACGTTATATATACTTCGGGAACAACGGGTAAACCAAAGGGTGTACTGATTGAACATCTGAGTGTGATCAACTATATATTCAATATTCAAGACCATATGGCATTGTCTAGCCAAGATAGAGTCGATTTTTCAACAAATATTGGCTTTGATTTAACACTTACCACAACTTTGAGCAGTTTGTGTTTGGGTTGTGAGATATATATTTATTCAAGTGATGTGCGTGATTTACAATTATACCATGAATATATAATCAAAAATAAAATTAACGTTATTAAACTTGTGCCATCTTATTTTGAATTGTTTATGGAAATACTACCTAAAACAAAAATTACTAAGGTTATATTAGGTGGTGAAAAACTAAAACCAGAAACTTATAATTCATTATTGCAATTATATAAAGAAATCAATAAAAACCTCTATGTTTACGATGAATATGGACCTACAGAAACCACAGTAGGGGCGTGCAACAATCAAATTTATCCAAATAATAGCAATGGCATAGGAAGACCATATAATAATTATAAGGTTTATGTATTAGATCGTAACTTAAAACCAGTACCAGTGGGTGCATTGGGTGAGTTATACATTAGTGGGTTAGGACTTGCTCGAGGTTATCATAATAGAAATGAACTAACATTAGAACGATTTATCCCTAATCCATTTCGAACGAGGGATGAAATTGAATCTGAGCATTATGAGAAATTATATAAGACTGGCGATTTGGTTCGGTGGTTAACTAATGGAAATTTAGAATATATCGGCCGTAATGACTTCCAGGTGAAGATTAGAGGTTATCGAATTGAATTAGGTGAGATTGAAGCAGCGTTGTGTACATATCCGAACATAAATCAAAGTATAGTATTAGTCAAAGAACACACAAATGCCAAACAAACTTCAGAGACAAAGTACTTATTAGCTTATTATGTAGCAGATAACAAACTTGATGACGTGGCAGTTTTAAACTATTTAAAAACATGCTTACCCGAATATATGTTACCTGCTATGTTGATACATATTCAAAGCATACCATTAACAATTAATGGAAAACTAGATAGAAATGCTCTTCCTGAACCCGAACTAACTGGCACAAAAGAAAGGATGGCACCAAGAAATGACCTAGAACAAAAAATGTGTGAAATTTGGTCAGAAATTCTCGATATATCCCCTGGGATAATAGGTGTGCAAGATGACTTCTTTAGTCTTGGCGGCCATAGCATATTAGCTATTAAATTAGTAAGTAAAATAAATAAAGAATTAGCTGTTAACATTAATGTATCAGATATTTTTACATATAAAACCATAGAGAAAATTATTCTTCAGCAAGAAAATAATAACGTAGATGATGATGTGATAACTAAGTGCCACCCTGAAACGGCTGAAGCACAATTGCTTTCATTTTCGCAAGAAAGATTGTGGTTTATTGAACAATATGAAAATGGTACAAACGTTTATAATATATCGCTTGGATTTAAATTGTCTCATATTATTAAATTAGATATTTTAGAAACGAGTATTAGCAGTATCATCGATAGACATGAAGTATTAAGGACGGTTATTAGAGAAGATCAACAAGGTCATCATTATCAGTTTGTACAGGATATTGAAAATTATCCATTTGCGGTTAAACGATGGGTTGTGCCTGACCACTTGCAACTAGATAAAGAACTGATTGCTGAAGCCAATAAAGAGTTTGATTTAAGCTATGAATATCCTATTCGCGTCTGTGTCTATCAAGTAACCCAGACTATTAATAATACGCCTATTGCTGAATATTATCTAAGTATTGTTTTCCATCATATCGCTTTTGACGGCTGGTCAGCCGATATTTTTATAAAAGAACTGCAAGAGTTTTATCGATTTCATTCTGCACAAGAACAAGATATTGCTACTAAACTTAATTTGCCCGCTTTAGATATTCAATATAAAGATTTCGCCCTATGGCAAAGAAATTATTTAACAGGAGAACGTTTACAGAAACAGTTAACCTACTGGACAGATAAGTTATCTGGACATGTATCGTTAAACTTAATCACTGATAAAAATCGTCCCGGTCAAATTGACTATCATGGCAACGATATTTTCTTTGCAATTGATGAACAAACATCCATATGTTTAAGGAAATTAGCAAAAGAATTAAAGGTCAGTTTATACAGTGTATTATTAAGTGGTTACTGTTTAATGCTGAAGAGTTATAGCAACCAAGATGAAATCATTATTGGTACACCATTAGCGAACCGACATTATAGCCAACTTGAGCATTTAATAGGCTTTTTTGTGAATGCCTTGCCCTTGCGAATTGCCATTTCATCGGGAGAGTTAATCAAGCAGTTTATTCAAAATGTGGGTCAAGAAGTCATAGCAACCCAACTACATCAAGATTTACCGTTTGAAAAGTTGGTGGAGGAATTGAAAGTTGAGAAAGACACCAGTAGACATCCCATATTTCAAGTAGTGTTTGGCGTAGATGATTTTAACAAGGAGCTTTATAAAAGCGAGACGAACGAAAGTGCCGAGGCACTATCTCATTTATTAGAAATTTATCAGCCTAAAGAGAACATATATAATATAGCGCGTTTTGATTTAAGCACGTTCATTGATGACAGCCAAGAGCAATTAAGAGGGAACTTTAATTACGCCACGAGTTTATATGAAGAGGCGACGGTATATGGATTTATAGAAACTTATCAAGAGATTTTGAAACAGTTAGCGCGACTTGTCCAGGGTAGTAAATGCCAAGAACAAATTAAAATAGAGGATATACGATTTTTAGATGAGGGAAGTTATCAGAAAATAATATACGATTGGAATCAAACGGAAAAAGAATATCCTAGAGATAAGGCGGTTCATGCCTTATTCGAAGAGCAAGTAGAGAAAG
>CAYSGV010000337.1:0-3191 GCA_964430685.1 uncultured Gammaproteobacteria bacterium | reverse complement strand
TGCCAAACCGCCAACGATTGCACCTACTGCTGCACCACCCGCACGGCCTAAACCTTTTCCTAAACTCCCTGCCGCAACTCCTGGTCCATTCGTGCGTGCAAGTTGTGTTTGGCGTGCTGCTGTTTGAAGTGCTCTGGATTGTTCAACTCGTGTTGCATGAGCTTGGTCCGTCAACGTATTGCCCTGTGCACGAAAAGCTAACATATTATGTGCAACTTCTCTGCTTGCTCTATCATCTGTACCTGATTGGTATACACTGAGAAATTTTTGCATATCCCCACCCTGCATCTCTAGATTTGTCTCAACAGTTCGCATTGCTTGCAGGTATTTTTCAGATGCCTCAGTTAATGCAGTGTTATTATCCGCTAACTGAACACGAAGTTCATCAAGCTCTCTTTTTTTTGCAGCTAAAACATTGGGGGCCGGTTTAGGTGTTGTTTGACTTAAACGTTCATACTCGCTATTTTTTGCTTCAAGCGAACTACGTAATTCCCTATCGTTATTATTTAGTTCAGTCATCTTCGCATATTCCGCATGAGTTTGCTCTTTAACAATATCAAACCTAGCCTTCATTTCCGGATGTAATTCTTCTCTAATGTCTAGCATTTCTTCGTTAAATTCTCGTAAATGCGTTTGTATGTGTACTGGTGCGGCAGCTATAGTACTACTGTTTGTTTCACAATACCGATTAAATTTACCCGCTTCGCTATACAGATTAAGTTCACAATTCCTTAACTGGCTACCTATTTTTTCACGTTCAATTCTCGCTTCCTCTTTCTTCCCTGGATTTTTAGCATCTTGCTCTTTCTGACAAGCCTTACCAAATGCATCTAATAATTGATCGCGTTCCTTTAACAAATTATTGATTCGATCTATCTGCGCAAGCATTTCTTTTGGTCCAAAATGTAATTCTTCAGGGAAAGAAGCGCTATCGTGAAAAGTAACTATCCGGTCCATTCTTGACCTTAATGTTGACGTTGAATCTGGTTCTGCGGTAATAACTTGGTCAATAGTAGACCTATTTTCTGCAAATTCCTGATTAAAAATGGGTGTTAATCGTTTTATTTGATGATTCAATCCATCTAATAGCGTCTTATCATCAGGAGTCCACTGGTCATCAGTCTTCCCCTCATATTTTTTAAGCAAATGGTCACGATTCGCATATAAGGTTCTTAATTCATCATAATGAAACATCAGTTGTTCCAACGAATGAGTTTTTAAATTATTATTTATAATACCTTTATCATATTGAATAAATTCTTGAACATGCAGCGGCAATGTGGCAAATACATGTTCATTATCTGGGTTATCATATATCGTTCTTAGTTTAACTGCAGCAGCATACCATTGCCCAGCGTTTCCAGATTCCACGCCTTGCGCTGTTTGATCCCACGCGGCAGTTATCCTTGTAAGTAATGGATCGGCTTTCGGATCAGCAGCAATATTTCTGAATTCTTGTTCTTCACGTGCTTTACGCCCATCTAGGATTTGATCAATTTTGCCCTGTATTGTTATATCTGCACGCAGATAAGAAAGAACTACTTGATTACTAGCAAAACTAGCATTGAATCGAGCGAGCGCAACAGCGTCATTTTGGTCCAATTCATCGTATTGCTTCACTAAATTGTTATATTCCTCTGAAAATTCTGCTTTCTTTTCGGCATAATAATTCTCTAGATGTTTTATAATATGCGGCTTATCTTGATAAGTCACTGCAAGTGTATCTTTTGCCCTATCATATTGAATAAGAAAGCTTGCAGCATCTTTGTCAGCTTGGTTTTGTAATGTATTTAATTCTGATCGCAAATGCTGTATGCGTGTAGGACTTGGGTTACTAGCATTTACCTCTGAAGCAAGAGCGAATTTTTTTGCTCCAATTTCCTTCGCGGTCTCAGCTTCACCCATCATTGCGGCGACTAACCCACCTAATCTAGCATCTCCTCTAGTAGTAAGTACGATTATTTCTTTTGGTATAGATACATTTTCATGAAACTCAAGTAAACCATCTATAGCACCCTTAAGGTCCGCTCGTTCCTCTGATATTTTTTTAAGCAAAGCTCGAGAACTTTCCACATCAGCATTAAATTCTGATAATCTCTCACCTGTAGTATCTCGGCCTAAGGTATCAGCATCTAAACTCATAAACGGTGTTACACTATTTTGTTGTGCTAACAATCGATCAACAACTGCATCTTGATAAGCTTTTTTTAAATTCTCCTGAAGTTTTGGTGGCAAATCTGCATGTTCCTCTGTACCTGCGTATCCCTCGTAAAGTTTAATACAACGATCGCGTTGTGCATCAATTTCTTGTTGCCAGTTCGCATCTCTTCTATCGTTAGATACTGCATTTAAATTATCAAGAATAGCATTTGCAGTGGTTAAATCACTGTATTGTTTATCTCTCGCCATATATACAGCGGGAGTTACTACATCTTCAAAAAAAGCATCCATTCCATGCGGCTTGTCGTCTTCTGGTAACGTTGATGCATGTGCCTGATAATTGTCATAAAACGCTTCTGTTTTCTCGGATAATAATTCTCTGGTTTTAATTATTTCATCAAAATGCGCGTTTTGTTCTGCATTACGTTGGTCCGGGGCTGGGAATCCTGCGGCAATCTCTTCTAAATTTAATAATTTATTATATAACGCACTGCATTCATCATATTGACTAATTAATTGAACCGGTAGATGCGACATTGCAAGCCGTAGATCCTCTTCAAAGCCGCTGATTACGTTAGCCGTGTCATCCTTTTCTGCCTTAACCTCATCTATTTCGCCTTTACTTTGCAATAAACGATATTGCTCTATAATTGGCTTAGCTTGGCTATACCATTCTATTGCCTCTTTATCAGAAGAGTTATTTTCTAACCTTACTCTTGTATATAGCCACTCAATATCTTCTTTTAATTTATTAATTTCAGGTGAATATTCTTCAGCTGATTCATCTGATTTATCTGATTCTTCTGATTCCTGCTCAACAGATCTTTCTGAGCTATCAGATTCACTGCCATCATTCATGACAGCTTGGCCAACATTACTTGCTCGTGGATGATAATCATCTACATTGACAACAGAAGAAGATGATTGCTCAGAACCTTCATCTAGTTCATTTTTATCCTTTCTCTCTGACATGGCGTACCCCTATTTTTCACATAATAATGACAACACCTCCCTGTAATATTCTCTCTTAT
>CAYSGV010000336.1:0-3197 GCA_964430685.1 uncultured Gammaproteobacteria bacterium | reverse complement strand
CCAGACAACTCTGATAATTTATGATGATAACGATGGCTTAAGCCAACGTTATCAAGCATTTCTTCTGCTGCATATTTTGCTGCAACGACTGTTTCTTTGCGCAACAACAGTGGCATCGATACATTTTCTACCGCGCTAAATTCGGGCAACAAATGGTGAAACTGGTAGACAAAACCAATATGATGATTACGAAAAGCAGAACGCTCTGTATCCGTCAAATGCGTCACATCCTGACCATTCAACCAAACTTTGCCCGTTGTCGGTAATGCTAAACCACCTAATATAGATAATAAGGTACTTTTACCTGAACCTGAGCTACCAACGATAGCAATTTGTTCGCCTGCAGTAACAGTTAAATCAATACCGTGTAATACGGATGTTTTTAATTTACCTTCATGAAATGTTTTTGCAATATTCTTGCAAGATAAAACAGAATGCATTGGTTGTTGGCTTGCTTCATTCATAACGTAAGGCCTCCGCGGGTTCAACTGATGCTGCGCGCCAAGCAGGGTAAAGGGTTGCCAGTAAACACATGATTAATGAGGCAACACTAACGGTCCAGATGTCACTGGGTTGTAAATCGGAAGGTATATAATCCACATAATAAAAATTCGAAGAAATAAATTTCACCTGTAATATGGTTTCCAATGTATTAACAATAGAGGTGACGTTTAATGCCAACAACATGCCGCCCACAATACCAACAGCAATGCCTAAAAATCCCACCACAAAACCTTGCACAATGAATATCGTCATAATGTTTCTCTTGGTAGCACCTAGTGTACGCAAAATAGCAATATCCGCTTGTTTGTCAGTCACCACCATTACCAATGATGACACTAAATTAAAAGCCGCAACCGCAATGATGAGTGAAAGAATAATAAACATCATTGTCTTTTCTAATTTAATGGCTTCAAATAATGCGCCATAATCTTGTGTCCAATCCCGCACTGCATAAAAGGGTGGTAACTGTTCCGATAATTGACTAGCTATTTGCGGTGCTAAATATAGATCAGAAACTTTTAATTGAATGGCTGAAACAGCATCGTTCAAGCGAAATAATTTTTGTGCATCATTAAGATGAATGAACACTAAGGCTTTATCAAAATCTGTGCCTTTCCCAGCGGCAAAAACACCACTTACGGTAAATGTTTTAAAGCGCGGTAATATACCGACTGGTGTAAAAGACGCTTCGGGCGTAACAACCGTTATTTTATCTCCCAATTTCACATCCAAAGTGTCAGCAAGCGTTTGTCCAATAACTAAATGGTACTGATTGGGTTTTAGTGAATCCCAAGAACCACCAACCATTTTTTGTCCCACCTGCGAAACGTTCTGATAACTTTCAGGTAAAACTCCAAAAACATATGCTGCTTGCACTTGGCCTTGAGCACTTAATAAACCTTCTTTGCCAGCAAGCGGCGATGCCGCAATAATATGTGGTTGTTTAGGTAATTCTTTAATGAGTTCTTGCCAGTGTGGAATACTGCCGCCCAAACTACTAATTGTTACTTGTTGCGCCATGCTGAATATTTGTTTGCGTATTTGCATGTGAAAACCGTTCATCACCGACATAACAGTGATCAGCACAGCAATGCCCATGGCGATTCCAAAAATAGAAGTAAACGAGATAAATGAAATGAAGTTATTGCGTCGCTTTGAGCGGGTATAACGCAACCCAATAAACAGGGATACTGGATTAAACATAGGAATTCTCTTAATTAAAAAGGATGTAGGATACCAAAATAATGCCGAAAGGTTTAGTTTTTGTGGTGTTGGGGGTGGTAGGGGTTTAGGTAATTTATGTTTGAAGCAATGGCTCGTCGCCATCCGGCCTCCTGCGCTTTATTTGCTTGAAACAAATAATTAACCTCAACCTCGCTGGATATAGTTCTTCGTAGCACGGGCAAAAGCGCCGTCGCGCGATGTGTCCGCAAAACATTTTTGTCAATAAAGCTTCAATATAAAATCAGGCACCGGGAGAAGAGGGTGCTTGTCTTGACGTAGGTTTCACTATGCGGAAGTCTTCAGCACTTGCATTATAGCGCTGAGCAGCATCGAGAAATTGTCGATTTAATATTTGTGTTCGAGCTGGCATTTCAAGACGACAAACCAAATCCGTAGTTCTTGCAACACTCATTAGCGCAGTTTTAATGTACGTATCGGCTTTTTCTGCCTGACGACCTAATAATGTTAAAGCTTCTTCTTGTGGCAAGTTGCCGCGTTTTGCAGCATCACTCAATACCATTGCTTTTGCTTCAGTGAAAAACTTATTACCCTGTTGGGCTAAGTTTTTGGCTGAATTCAATAAAGCAGGTAATACCTCTTGCGCTTGTGCCCACGCTTTTTTTCGAGCATCTGGCGTCTCCGCTATAGCTAACATGTTATTAATTCTATTAACTTCTTGCTCTATTTTTTTATGTAACTCTGCGAGTTGTTTTATATTACTGTCAATAAACTGGTTAACTTGATTTCTACCCTCAGTATGACGTGGCGTTGTCTTAAGAGTGTGCGCTTGTTTTGTTCCACTTCGTGTTGCTGAAACCCAAGCTTTTGGCTGTTCGGTTGGTTTATTACCCATGACTAATTCCTCTTTGTCATTGAATTTACTAAATAAAATACATATCCATTTTTCGCCCCTTCAAATTATAGATGCTTTTTGAGTTTTATCTTGGAGCAAGCACTCAAAACACTTCAAATCTCAGAAAGGTTTAGGATGGTTAACTGTTTCGAGCAAATAAAGCGCAAGAGGAGGGACGACGACGGCCATTACAACACCCCCACCCATCCTAAACCTCTGCCCAGCTAAACTATAATTGCACTGATGCCACGATCAGCTACAATAGCGGCAAAATCATGCATTTGGAGTAAATTATGTTGCAAACCCAATCTTTAGATAGCTTTCAGAGTTTAAATACCTTAACCGTAGGCAATCAAACCTATCACTATTTTGATCTCAATAAAGCCGTCAAAAATGGTTTGCCTAACATAAGCGCATTGCCATTTTCATTGTTGATATTACTTGAAAATTTGCTGCGGCATGAAGATGGGTTTGCGGTAAGTAAAAACGATATAGAAGCCATAGCCAATTGGTTGCAAACCAAAACTTCCGATCATGAAATTGCTTATTATCCTGGCCGCGTTTTAATGCAAGATTTTACAGGTGTGCCCGCCATAGTCGACTTAGCCGCCATGCG
>CAYSGV010000335.1:0-3222 GCA_964430685.1 uncultured Gammaproteobacteria bacterium | reverse complement strand
GCTATTCATGAAGCAGGGGATTGTTATGTACTGAATACCGGGGTTTTGCATCGTATTATTTCAAATGGTGAAAAACTAACTGCAACACTGATTTGTCACTCAGCTAATGCAAAAAAATGTTCCCGTAACATTATTCTAAATAATCAGGTGCCAGATGTAAAGCCGCACTATTTAACACCAGAAGCGTTTGAAATATTACTGAAACGGTATTTACAACTTAGCACAAGCAAACGTGAAATATAATTTATTAAGACAATGGAGATCGATTTTATGACAAATGAGCAAATTTTTGACCAACTAGTACAGGAAGCAGCGGATACACTCTTATCGGTACCGATTTTAAATCAACTAAAGGATTTGAAGGCAAATAGTCTACATTATCTATTTTCGCAGTTGTATTATTTTGTCGATGTGTTTCCAGGATTATTAGGTATTTTGCTATGGAAGCTGCCTGATATACGCAATCGCTTTGCGATTATAGATAATTTAGTTGACGAATGCGGTGGCTTAGAAAAAATCTGGAACAATGATCCGAGTTTTACGCATAGTGGATTGCTCAAATATTTTACTCAATCATTAACTGAAGATTGTCAAATAGCAGAGAAAAGTAGTAGTACGCAAAAGTTACTTGATAATTTTAGTGACTTTTTTATTAACGCTACACCTGTTGAAGCAATGTCAGCTATGGCAGCTATGGAAGTAATGTCAACGCAGTGGTTTAGCTTATTATACAAACAATTACTTGCACGTGACGATTTAGCAAGTAAAAGTCTATATTTTTTTGAAATTCATATCCATCTTGATGAAGAACACGGTGAAATTTTAAGAGAAGTCTTAATGTCATTATTACATTCGATTGATAGTTGGGTTGCCTTAAAGAAAGGTGTTATGACGCCAATCTCTATTTGGACAAGCTTTTATACTGCTGTATCTCAAGAAATGGAGGACAAATTTAATGGTGGATAATAAACATATGCTAGAGAAAATGTTATCGCTGCTTGTGGCAGGTGAAAAACAAACAAATAAAACCATTAATTTAGTCGCAAGTGAAAATATCTTATCACCTTTAGCGAAGCTGCCATTTTTACTTGAACTTTCTTCAAGATATTATTTAGATGATATGCGTCGCTTTGGTAAGTGGTGTTTTCCTGCAGGAAAATCGATTGGTAAAATTGAAGAAGAAATACTAATCCCAATGCTGGAAAATGCTTTTGCAGCAAAATTTATTAATGTTCGGCCAATTTCTGGTATGAATTGTATGACTATTGCATTGGGTGCATTGACTAGTTTAGGGAATGCGATATTTTCTATATCTCCTGAAAACGGTGGTCATGTAAGTACGGAGGTAATCGCTAATAGATTAGGTCTTAGAACATATCATATTCCTTTTTTGAATCCTTATGATGTTCATTTAGATCATTTAGAGACACTATTAACTAAAGTGCAGCCGGCCATGGTATATATTGATCAGTCTAATTTGCTTTTCCCATTAGACCAAAAACCTATTCGTGATTTAATTGATTCAGTGTCACCAAAGACAATACTATACTATGATTCCAGTCATATAAATGGCTTAATAATTGGTAAAGCAACATTTAACCCACTGGTTCGAGGTGCACACATATTGGGTGGTTCGACTCATAAAACCTTACCGGGACCACATAAGGGTTTCTTAGCAACCAACGATCATCTAATTGCAAGAAAAATACAACAATGTGCAGACCACTTTGTTAGTCATCACCATCCTGCCAGCATACTTTCTTTGACAATTACCCTATTAGAAATGTTGTATTGTGATGGCCAGATATACGCAAAACAAGTTATTAACAACTCAAAAGCATTTGCTAAAACACTAGCGCATAAAGGTTTTTATGTGGCTGCTGCCGAGAGAGGTTACACCGAATCACATCAAATTTGGGCTTATCCAATAGGAGAAGATATAGACCTTTATTTTGAACGATTAGTACAGGCAGGTATTACTGCTAACCGGTTTAACTGCTTACCAGGTATCAAACATCCAGCATTGCGATTATCACTTACTGAAATTACCAAATTGGGCGCTAAAGAAACGGATGCGAACTATATTGCCCTATTGTTATCAGAATTACTAACAATAAAGTCTGTTGGGAGTAAGTTAATAAAGAAAATTCAATTCATACATAAAAAACTTTCTAAACCACAATATTGCTTTAATCACAACGTATTCGATCAGAGCATTATATCCGATGAATTGAAGGAATTTCTATTAGCTAATTAAAGCATGTTAATAATACTATTAGGAGGAACAATGACTAAGATAGCAATTTGTGGCCAGCAGTGTTCTGGTAAAAGTACAGTAATAAAGAAATTAATCTCGTATTTGAATGATGATAAAATTTCTTTTATTGAAACCAATTCAGCAGATTTAATTAGTAGTTGTGATTGTGTGATCTATGTTGAGACGAAAAAAGAGCTGCGTTTTATCAGATTATTAAAACAGCTGTACCAAACTGGTCGTAGCAATGAATTCAAAATTTTAGATGACTATGAAGAATGTTACACTGATTGCCCTGAAATCAAAGCATTAAAAGAAAAAGCTGACATAATCATAGAAAATAATAAAATGAATTTTGATATTGACCTAACCTCTGTTGCTAAGATTATTTATGGAAAGACTAGCCCCAAAAAACTTGTTGGCAACTGTACCGCAAAAATAATCAATCCAACCTTCGATGCAAAACAAACTGAAAATAAAACAGGTACTTTATTCCTCATTTCAGGGCCTTCTGGAGTAGGTAAGACAACCATTATCAAAGAATTGATAAAAAAAAATCCTCATATCGAGAGGTTAATACCTTATAGCTCGCGACCAGCACGGATAGGTGAATTTTACGGTGATCCGTACCGATTTGTGACGGCAAGTGAATTTAAGTACATGCTAGCTGCAGAAGAATTTTTGCAACATTTTACCGATTATGGTAACGATTACGGAATACCGCTTAAAGAAGTGCAAGAAAAACTTCAAGCAGGAAAATCGCTCATTATCGATATATCGACTAAGATGTTGGCAGAAGTAAGAAGAAAAATTTCAAATCACAAGGCTATTTATATTTGTCCTGCCAAAGTATCGTCACTTTTACAACGCTTGCGATCGCGTGGCGACGCCATGTCGGCGGTAGAACAACGATATTCTAATTCTATAGCTGAATTAGAACGTGCCTGTTTTTTGGATTATGATTATCT
>CAYSGV010000334.1:0-3225 GCA_964430685.1 uncultured Gammaproteobacteria bacterium | reverse complement strand
TCTTCGATAGGTATTTGGTTCCTTCATTATTCTTTACTCCAATTGATCCATTAACGACATTGCTATCTCCTGATTATCTTAGTTCATTAGCAAATTTGTCTAGTCATGTAGTACAGCTTAGTGAAAGAGTAGCGTATTTTGAAGCACGACTGCAGACAACGATAGCAGCATGCAATCTTAAGGAAGGTGAAATAGAAAGACTGCGTTTAGAAATTACAAGCGTTGAAAGAGCGCTGCGAGAATATCATTCGACATATGATTTATCTACGCAGATTATTTTAAAACCTTACGTGGTGAGAACTACTTCTAAAACAGATAGAGTGAATGCTAACGTGGTGGACAGATTTGCAGTAAGCAATAGAGCGCGCAATTACAATGCTGCAGCTAACAATACAACTGAATCGGATAGTGATCGCACAGAGACAGTAAGCCCAGCTTCGCCATCATAAAAAAGTTAAGGAATTAATCATGCCTGATTTTATTAATGCAGAAAACGCCTATACAATTGCACTGGAATTTGCCCAAATGCAAGAATGGCCAAAGGCAAAATATTATTTTGAACTTTGTCTAGCATCATTAGACAATTACTTAAATAATAGTGACATTTTAGCATATATAGCAGATGAAACATACTTAAACAGATGCAAATGGGCTCTACATCATATTCCAAATATAATTACACTGTTTAATCAATTTAGCATGGTCGAAACTGCAGCGTATTTCAGTCAAATTAAACAAATATACAGTTTATTGAATCGCTTTAGCGTTAAACTTAATTATTTACAGTTAACGCATTTTTTTCAATTAGCAGAACACTGTTTTTCCCAAAAATTGACACCTAATGAAATATTATATGTTATTGGTGAATTAACTAAATTACTTACTGTGACTATTCCGAACGATTCAATCAATGAAACTCATTATCAAATAAAAAATATACGGGCATTGATTGTGTTATTACAAAATAGATATAACCAATCTAATATATCAAATCAATTGTCTCGAGACGATGGCCAAAGCAAGATAGATAATATAGTATGGACTGGCATTACTTCAGCTACAGCGGAATATATTCATGAGTTCAAGCTACAATTAGTAAAACACGGCGTTGTTTTTCCCCAAGTAGATTTACAAATATTATTGGTTTTTCTTATGGACAAAACCAAGTGCCTAAATGAATCTGCAGAAGATTTAAAAAAACAATGGGTAGCAATGGATTTAACTTATCGAGGTAAAGATGAAGAATTAAATGCACTGAAACGAAAAGCGGAAATGTTAGAACAAGAACATACTGCTTTAAAAATGCGCATAGAAGGCAAAGCACCGCCATCCGAAACAGAGACCACACACCCCCATTTTCCCCATAGGTCGCCACAGACTAGTACCACGGCTAAAAAATTCCGTATACCGAACCTAAATGATTTCGAGCAGTTCGCTTTATCGGAACCATTCTATTATCCAGTATGTACACCAGCAAATGTGTTTAGCACAGATTTGGCAGTATCAATCGTGAATTTAGTCAATATAAAAGATCAATTAAATAAGCGATTCGCATTTTTTCACGAAAAATTGCAGCATACTGCATTATTATGTAACTATGTAGATAAATCACAAGATGTACAGCGTGAGCAAATTGCAGCATTAGAGAGTAAAAATTCTGTCTTAAAGACGATTATAGCAGCAATGGAATTCAATCCATCACAAGTGGTTCCTCGAACATCTCGGACCACACCAGCGTCTGATACCGTGTCGCCAGCAAATCCATCACTCTCAAATTACTCTTTTAGTCCAAATACTTCACCAGCTAAGTTATTCAAGCCAATCATTGTACCACCTAATATTTCAATGTGCGCGCCTGACACAACACGGCAAACGACAACCCAACGCTGCTTATTTACTTTCATACCGCCATCAAGGAATTAAAACCGAATGGTCAATTATTAGTAGCCTCAACAAGTATCACTCGTTATTTTTTGATAATTATTATCGTAGCCTCGTTGTACATTGCATAACCCGCTAGCGCAAAATGGGCCAAGTGGTCAAGTATCAGATTGCAAGTTATTCATACGTTGATAACGTGTAAAAACTTGCAATCTGATACTTGACCCCTTGCGTTTTAAACAGATACACTAGTGTTTTTTACTGTATGTGAGTTCGTCAAGTGTCAAACGATTTGAATTGTCAAGCACTACCCTGGCCACCTAATTATTGCTGGCGTAAAAGTAATAAACGAAGCAAGACTGTTCGATTACAAATTTCTCGTTCAGGTCAATTAGAACTGATTGTGCCCCCGCGCTTCGCAATCGAGGAAATTCCTAAAATTTTGGAAAAGCAACGATCTTGGATTGAAAAGCAATTGCGCCTCTTTCATTCAAAGCCCATTGCTGCATCGCCCTCAACACTGCCAAATGAAATTGCTTTCCCTGCGATTGGCGAAACGTGGCGTGTCTATTATGAAAAGTGTAACCGAAATTTAAAATTGATGATTCGACCCAATAATGAAATAGTAATTTTTGGCAAAGATGAACAAATGCTAAAAACAAAAAGCATGCTGACACAGTGGGTAAAAAAACAAGCTCAATTGCATCTTTTGCAATGGTTTGACCAAGTGAGTCAGCAAACACAATTAAGTTACCAAAATAGCACGATTAAATTATTAACAGCACGTTGGGGAAGCTGTGATGTAAATAAAAACGTTATTTTAAATTGCAAATTGTTATTTTTACCACCAACTTTAGTTGAACATATATTTATTCATGAACTATGTCATACTATCCACCTCAATCATTCAGCGAAATTTTGGCGCTTAGTCGCAAGTCATGATCCGCATTGGCATACGCATCGTCGTATGATGCGACAATCACAACATCATGTACCTGCTTGGATTAATTAATGCGGATTTTCGACTGCTTAATATTTTGTTAATTATTGTCCAATTTTTCACCTAAACTATAATTAAACTGTAGAGATTATTTTACGTACTGAATTTAAGTGCCCTCACTAGCAGTAATCAAAATAGTTTTCCACACATTTATACCAACGTTGGTGGGGCATTTACGTTACATCCTGCCTTATACCTTGAGGGCTCCTCCAATAATTATATTGGCACCACACAGGCTGATTATCAGGCAGCGAGGATAAATATAGCGAATAGGAATTTAATCGGTTCGGCGCAAAACTTCATATCTTTAATCGATTTCAATGATCTGCCCACTGGTTATGGTC
>CAYSGV010000333.1:0-3229 GCA_964430685.1 uncultured Gammaproteobacteria bacterium | reverse complement strand
TATGATCGTATTGTTGCAAATAAACAGATGCCCATAATGTGGCGTATGGTTGCATGTGAAAAATTAATTAAGAAAGCTAAGTATATGCACGCAAAAACAGAATTGCAGCAATACACGCAGCAGTTAAAAGAATTAACCAATAAGTTCATTTTGCACAGTGATGAATACGATTGGTTTATGCAACAGCTTCAGCTTGAATATTTAATGATTGCCTTGTGTCGTTATCTTTATAAGCGCATGATGCAATCGCCAAATAAAATGAAATACAAAATAAATTTGCAATTATTGCAATGCATGCGCGTGATCATGCAGCAGTTGCAGAAACAAACAGCGCAAATAAAAAACGATCATACTGATCAACAACAAATATCCATGGCAATGCATGAGCAAAAAGGAAGCCGTGAAAATAGTGTTGGATTCATACTGATGGATTTTTTTTCAACAGATTTATTACCCTTTGCAACATTATTGTTGTTAGCAGAAGAGCAATCTCTATCGCATGTCTGCAATAATAAAGAAGAGGGTTCCTATTTTCCTGCTTCCTCAATCCCTGAAAAGCCTGACTGTGAGGAACCTGGGCAGCTCGCCACAAGCGAACAGCAAATCCCAAGCGATACTGCAAATTCCCCTGTATTGATGTTTACATTATGGCAAAATGAGAAGTGCCTGCTCGAGTCAAAAACTGCTGTTTTCTCGTTTGCATGCGTACGGTAAAAGTCGTATTCTTAATCATTTTTCCGGGTTATTTCGTCAAGAGGTATTTATGTTGCGTAGCCATTATTGCGGGGATCTCCGTGAAACACTTGTGGGTCAAACCGTACAGCTTTCCGGTTGGGTACACCGCCGCCGCGATCATGGGGGCGTTATTTTTATTGATTTACGTGATCGAGCCGGGCTCGTCCAAGTTGTTTTTAATCCTGAGGACTCTTGTTTTGCCTTGGCGGAGCGTGTGCGCAGTGAATATGTAGTGCATGTGCAGGGCCGTGTGCGTGCCCGACCGGAGGGAACCGTAAACGCTGATTTACCCACTGGGCAAATTGAAGTGGTGGCCAGCGTGTTAGAGATTTTAAATACAGCGGAAACACCACCGGTTTCAGTCGAAGAGCATAGTCGCCTCACTGAAGAAACCCGTTTAAAATATCGCTATCTGGATTTGCGTCGGCCTGAAATGTCGCAACGGATATTGTTGCGTGCTTCAATTAACCATTTTATGCGCAATTATTTGGAAGAGCATGGGTTTACTGAAGTGGAAACCCCAATTTTAACTAAAGCAACTCCTGAAGGCGCGCGCGATTATTTAGTGCCGAGCCGTACGCATCAAGGACATTTTTTTGCCTTACCACAATCACCACAATTATTTAAACAATTACTGATGATGGCTGGTATTGATCGTTATTACCAAATTGTACGTTGCTTTCGTGATGAAGATCTTCGTGCCGATCGACAACCCGAATTTACGCAACTTGATATTGAGACTTCTTTTTTAAATGAAGAAGCCATACAAGAAATTATGGAAAATTTAGTGCGCGAATTATTTGCGCAAAAGCTCAATGTTTCCTTACCCAATCCTTTTCCACGCATGACTTATGAAGAAGCAATGCGTCGTTTTGGTTCTGATAAACCAGATTTGCGTATTCCTCTAGAATTCGTTGATATTGCAGACTTGATGTTAAAAGTTGAGTTTCAAGTATTTTCGCAACCTGCACAGTCAAAAACGGGTCGCGTCGTTGCGTTGAAGTTGCCACAAGGCGCTACACGTTTGAGCCGTAAAGAGATTGATGACTATACGCAATTTGTCAGTATCTATGGTGCAAAAGGCTTAGCTTACATTAAAGTAAATGACTTAAAAGCGGGAATTGAAGGTCTACAATCACCGATTATTAAATTTTTACCTGCTGATGTGGTGTTAGCTGTTTTAGAACGTACACAAGCAAAAGATGGTGATTTAATTTTCTTCGGTGCGGGCGATGCTAAAATGGTTGCAGAGTCCATGGGTGCGCTACGCATTAAATTGGGACATGAGTTAAATTTATTGCAGGGTGAATGGGCTCCTTTATGGGTTGTGAATTTTCCAATGTTTGAATGGGATCAAATCTTAGTTCGTTGGCAAGCATTGCATCATCCATTTACGGCACCAGCTGTTGCGGATATCAGTGATGTCCAAAAAGATCCAGGCGCTTGTCTTTCACGGGCTTATGATATGGTACTCAATGGTACAGAACTGGGTGGTGGATCGATTCGTATTCATCGCCGTGATATGCAAATGGCCATTTTCGAATTGCTTGGTTTAACCGAAAGTGAAGCAAATGAAAAATTTGGCTTTTTATTGGAAGCGTTACGATATGGATGTCCACCACATGGTGGCATGGCCATTGGTATGGATCGGTTAGTCATGTTAATGACTGGCGCACAGTCGATTCGTGAAGTAATTGCTTTTCCAAAAACACAAACAGCAAGTTGCCCTTTAACGGATGCACCCTCAGAAGTGAATCCCGATCAGTTACAAGAATTGGGCATTCGTCTAAGACATGTGGCAAAAGAACCAGTAGAATAATGCGCGTGGCCAGATTTTGTCGAAAAGGACTAAATCTGGCCCAAGTTTTTTGAAGTAAAAATGGTAAAAGTTTAGTTGAACTTGAAATAACAATAACGTTTATATTTGAGCCAAGGTCACGATGAGCGTGAGGCGAGAAAAGCGGACGTTTACTTCCTGTAAATGAGCATTTTCAAGCCGAGCGTTCACGTGAGATTGGCTCAAAGATGAACGTTTCTGCTACGGAGAATAGTTAACGTATGGCGGGTCATAGTAAATGGGCCAATATCCAGCATCGCAAAAACGCACAAGATGCAAAACGCGGAAAATTATTTACGCGTTTAATACGCGCAATCAAAATCGCCGCACAGCGTGGCGGTGGCGATCCTGAATCGAATGCTGCTTTGCGTAATGCAATGTTAACGGCGCGCGCGGCCAATATGACCAAAGATGTGGTTGAGCGTGCAATTAAACAAGGTATTGGCGATACTGGCACCAATGCATTAGAAGAGTTGAATTATGAAGGTTATGGTCCGGGTGGTGTTGCTATTTTAGTGGAATGCTTATCTGATAATCGCAATCGTACGGTTTCAGATGTGCGGCATACTTTCACAAAATATGGTGGTTCTTTGGGAGCAGCTGGTTCGGTCGCTTATTTATTTAATAAACAATGGCTCATTCATTTCGTTTCTGGAA
>CAYSGV010000332.1:0-3260 GCA_964430685.1 uncultured Gammaproteobacteria bacterium | reverse complement strand
CAAATGGCCAAGGATACAGTTGATGCATTGGATAACAATAGACTTAAACGTTTGGTTATAGCGCATACTGAACAAAAAGCTTATACACAGAATCTGATGGAACAATGTCAGCATTGGCGCGAAACTAGACTAAGCAAACAACAAATAAACACGGTTGCTAAAATTGAGGCAAAAATTTATACATTGAAAAACGTCAATGAACAAATACTGTCTTTGTTAAAAAATTATCAGTTCGGTATGTATCATCTATCAGCCATTAGCCACAAGGTACCTGCTTTGGCAGCAGTGAATGAAGAAATAGATTTATTTTTTAAACAGTAATATTGCGCATTTCTAATGGATTCAATGTGTTAATTGTTAGATATTTTAAAGGGAAAATATGATAACGACAAAGCTTGAGCTTATCAACCTATCTCAACTAGACCAATTTCTCATCTCTGTTGGAACAATGTCAATGATTGAACTGCATGGCTTTTTAAGTGCAGTAATCAGTGGTCCAAAGTTAATTATGCCCAATGAATGGATGGACATTGCCGGGGTGAATGATATCGAGTTTGACTCTGATAAGGAAGCGCAACTGATTTTGAGCGGAATCATGGACTTATACAGCGATATCGTTGAACAATTTACGAACCAAACGTACAGGCCACTATTGAATCTAGCAACGTCAGCCACTTCAAAAAAATGAACTTCTCGAGCATGCTTGTGTTTGGGCAAAAGGTTATATACAGGCCACTTACTTTGACTCGGATGCATGGTTTGGAGATGATCCAAACAGTAATACTGATACGACCATTGCAACGTTGCTCTTTCCGATTCTGTCATTGGTGTTAACCGATGACTCGCTGAAAGAAGAAATTAAGATTAAAGGCCTTAATAAAGGACCTGCTGAGTTTCGTCAAATGAGTGTAGAGCTATTACCCAAATTAGCGAATACAATTTATGAATTTTGGTCTGAGCGGCGTCAGCAATTCATGCCTGACAAGGAAGCCTCTTTGTCATAGCAAACAAAGGTTGGCCGCAACGCTTCTTGTCCTTGTGGCCGTGGCAAGAAATTTAAAAAATGTTGCTTGCAATGAGCACGGCCCACTTCTTTTGATTTTTGAAATATTATACAGATGATTCTTATTTTGTAATTAGAATTTGAATGGTGACCCTGAGTGGAACATAAAGGGTGGTATTATTTTGATTGCTGGAAGAGGTTATAAGCATAAAATTTTGGAATTTGCTAAGGTATTGCATGGTGTATTTTGGTAGTCAATGTAGAAAGTAATTTAAAGTTCTTTTTACGGCGTTTTAATAGAGCGAAATAAATATGATGGTAATACCCAGAGTAATGTTAATTAACGTGAATAATTTTCAATTCAGCCTGTAATTTTTTTACAAGCTAAATTGCTTTAAGCAGTGCTTGCAATGATACATCATCCTTATCAATAGCTAATATGTTATGCTCATACGACATACTGTATTCTAATTTTTACCAATTCTTAGCTACAGTTTCAACCTCATAAACATGATATAAACCTTTATGCTTCATTTTATTCAATGAATTAGGGCTGCAATAGTAAGCTTTTCCATCTAGTGTATGGGTGTCTAGTGCGTCCACCTAATCGTCTAAGGACACAATGGACTAAGGGTAATATACCGTTTTATACGTGGTAACAAATATCATATTAGCGCCAATCTTAGCGGCCTGATTTCGCAATACTGTAGATTGGGTGACTTCCATAGGTACATCCTTTGGGAACAGATCCAACGGCAAATATGAACGTTCTGGCTTGGGGTCTAGTTGAACACGATATGAGCGTACTGGATAGGAATAATAAGAAACTTAATTTTGTAATCGGATTGCTTCGGAATACCTTGGTAGGTTACTATCAATCCTTGCTTGATAGGATTGAAGTTAATCCTAAAATTCCTGGCGAGGAATTTAGAGGATTTTTAATCATTTTCTCTTCTGTTGGGCAATCCATTTGTGGTATTTGGAAAATGACGGAAGCCATAATTTATTACTCTCAAAGTTAGTTATCCATCAATGCGTAAAATTCATGCTATTATTGTCAGCATAGCATTGATTTCTAGTTAGATGGAGTCTTAAATATTAACATCTAAATTAATCAAAAGTCTAGAAGAAGGTCAGGAAATGGGCTCTTAACAAGCAAGCTGTACAGATAGAGAATGCAATAATGAGTGCTGAACATAATCATTCAAACTTGATAATTGGCAAGGAACATCCTCTTCTATTAGCTCTAATATTAACATCCATTTATCTTGTTGCAGAAGTGGCGGGTGGTCTTATCACTGGAAGTCTTGCATTAATTTCTGATGCTGCACACATGTTAACCGATGTCACTGCGCTAGGCATTGCTCTTGTTGCTATTAAGATAGGACATCGACCAGCAGATGTAATTAGAACATTTGGTTATTATCGATTTGAAATTCTAGCTACAGCATTTAATACCATCCTTTTATTTCTGGTTGCACTTTATATTTTATACGAAGCTTATCAACGGCTACAACATCCACCCCAAATCTACTCTATTGGCATGTTAGTTATTGCCTTCATTGGGTTAGTCGTGAACTTAGTATCAATGAAGTTATTAACTGCTGGCAATGAGAAAAGCCTTAACATGAAGAGCGCCTATCTTGAAGAAAGGAGTGAAATGTTAGGATCGATAGGTGTGATTATTGGTGCTTTAACTATTCAGCTTACAGGATGGGCATGGGTTGATTCGATTATCGCGGTGTTCATTGGATTATGGGTTTTACCTCGGACATGGATTTTACTTAAAGAAAGTATAAACGTGTTGCTGGAAGGTGTGCCAAGGGGCATTGATTTAAAAAAACTAAAGGAATCGGCGGGCAAAGTTGAAGGCGTGTTAGATATTCATGAACTCCATGTTTGGGCAATTACTAGCGATAAAATAAGTCTAACAGCTCATATAGTAATTGAAGAAAAATATGATTGTGAAAGCGTTTTATTTAACCTTAGAAAACTTTTTGCATCACAATTCGGTATTTCACATACGACCTTACAGCATGAACGAAAAAAATGCCTTGAGGGGGATGATGTTTGTAATTTCGTCTCTTCCTAAATTAGCTTAAAATATCTGATACCTATTGGTTGCTTTTTATTAGGACAGTAGTAACTGACGCCGATCAAAGCATACATGTTTACTTGAAAATTTTCCATCCCGATTTTTCCTACTCGTATTGATTTAAATTTTTGAGAAGAGACATGATCTGTTAAAACAATTATA
>CAYSGV010000331.1:0-3262 GCA_964430685.1 uncultured Gammaproteobacteria bacterium | reverse complement strand
TATCATTTGCGCGATGCCTTCATGGGCATATATTTTGGCGGGTAACGGTGTGGTATTGGAAATTTCTAGGGTAACATGCCCTTCCCATTCTGGTTCAAGCGGCGTCACATTTACAATGATGCCACAGCGAGCATAAGTGGATTTACCCAAACAAATAGTCAGTACGCTGCGTGGGATACGAAAATATTCGACGGTGCGGGCTAAGGCAAAAGAATTGGGTGGCACAATGCAAATATCACCTTTGATATCGACAAAACTCTGTTGTGAAAAATCTTTTGGGTCAATAATAGCTGAGTTAATATTGGTAAAAACCTTAAATTCATCTGCACAACGCACGTCATAGCCATAACTAGATGTACCGTACGAAATGATTTTATGATGTTGCTTTTCCCGAATTTGTTGGCGTTCAAAAGGCTCGATCATGCCATATTCGGCTACCATTTTCTCAATCCAGCGGTCTGATTTGATGCCTACCATATTTTTTCCTCAGTTGTTTTTTATAGAGGCAAACTCTGCCATAAATTGGGTGGGGGTGGTAGAGGGTAACAATAATTATTTTGAACAATGGCTCGTTGGGTGGTTGGATATAGAATGTATGGATAGGGACGGCAGGCAGAACAGTTCAGAACCGCGACCGTTAGGGATTTTTCACTGTATCACAACACCCCTGGCAGTGAATTGAATGCTCTAATCCTCTGCGGTAGTGGTTGATCTGTTCGTGGCTCGCATATTGGTGAAAATCCTAATTCTATGGCAAAATCCATACACCAATTAGTGGAATCATAATTAAGGGATATAAATGGACGAATACAAAAATATTATCGAGGACGCGTTTGAACTTCGGCAGAACTTAAACCCGAAACAATGCGAAGCCAAAATCAAAAATGCCATTCATCAGACCATAGAGCTACTCGATCACGGCAAAATTCGAGTTGCGGAAAAAATTGATAAAGTTTGGCAAGTACAACAATGGATTAAAAAAGCAGTACTCTTATATTTTCGCATCACGGAGAATCACCACATTGATGCCGGCTATACACAATTTTACGATAAGGTTCCACTTAAATATCAAAATTTTTCGGAAGAAGATTGGCACAAAAACAGTACCCGCGTTGTACCCGCAGCATTGGTTCGCAAAGGTGCATACATTGGCCAAAATGTGGTGCTGATGCCTTCTTATGTGAATATCGGTGCTTATGTAGACAATGCAACCCTAGTGGATACTTGGGCAACCGTTGGCTCGTGTGCACAAATTGGCAAAAATGTGCATTTATCTGGCGGGGTTGGTATTGGCGGTGTACTGGAACCCATACAAGCAAATCCCACCATTATAGAAGATCACTGTTTTATTGGTGCACGTTCTGAAATTGTTGAGGGGGTAATTGTTGGTGAAGGCAGTGTAATTTCAATGGGTGTTTTTATCGGACAGAGTACGCCGATTTATAATCGCATTACCGGTGATATTCATTACGGACATGTACCACCTTATAGCGTCATCATCCCTGGTAATCTACCAGCAAAAGATGGTAGCCATAGTTTATATTGTGCTGTGATTGTGAAACAAGTTGATGAAAAAACCAGAGCAAAAACCAGTATCAATGAACTCTTGCGTCCAGCTGATTTTTCACCCTTTGCATAAGGAAAAAAAGTGACCGAAACACTACATCTTGCACAAGACCTCATTGCAAAAGCATCCGTAACACCCAATGATGCAGGTTGCCAAGATTTAATTACACAACGTTTAATCAAATATGGTTTTAGTGCCACGCATTATCCATTTGCTGATGTTAAAAATGTGTGGTTGCGGCATGGTCAGACTGCACCGCTCTTACTATTTTTAGGCCATACCGATGTGGTGCCACCGGGTACGATTTCCAGTTGGGCAAGTGATCCTTTCACACCATCTATTCGTGAAGGTTATCTTTATGGCCGCGGTGCAGCTGATATGAAAGGTAATATTGCCGCATTTATTACTGCAGCTGAACGTTTTGTGCAAAACCATCCCGATCATCGCGGATCAATTGCCTTATTGTTAACCAGTGACGAAGAAGGCCCAAGTATTCATGGCACACGCGAAGTGGTACAAGCATTAACAAAAGAAGCTATAAAAATTGATTGGTGTTTGGTTGGCGAATCATCGAGTGATCTAAAATTAGGTGATACGGTTAAAATTGGCCGACGTGGCTCACTTACAGGTCATTTAATTATTAAGGGTAAACAGGGGCATGTTGCCTACCCACAAAAAGCCAGAAATCCCATTCATCTGGCTGCACCCTTTTTAGCTGCGTTAACCAGTTATCAATGGAATGGTGCGAATGAACATTTTCCAGATACTTCATGTCAAATTGCATCGATTCATGCTGGCGTCGGCGCAAACAATGTGATTCCACCTACACTAGAAATGATATTTAATTTTCGCTTTTCACCCACACACACTGCACAATTTTTACAACAGCAAGTTTGTGCACTGCTCGATATGCAAAAACTGGATTATGAAATATCTTGGACCGTCGGCGCAGAACCTTTTTACACGCCACCCAATCACTTCGCGCAAAACGTTAGCGCTGCCATCAAACAAATAACTGGTATAGAGCCCAAACTGGCAACCGATGGTGGCACTTCAGACGGACGTTTTGTCGCACCAACTGGCGCACAAATAGTTGAATTGGGATTAATTAATCAAACTATTCATCAAGTCAATGAATGTGCATCGATTACAGATTTAGAACAATTGTCATTAATATATGAAAAGATATTAGAAAATCTGCTTGTATAAGCGTATATTTCAATCACCCTATCTTTTATTAATATTCCCTTAATTATTACGTGCTATTGTATTGGAATACAGTCCCTCAGGTAGCTAAAATGCTCAAACTTGTGAAACAAGCTAATCTTCTATTTGAAGAAGGTAAATATGTAGAAGCAAAAGCCAAATATGAAAAAGCATTACAACAACTAAAGTCACGTGCACGAAGCGATCAGCAACAAATAGCCTATATTCAGTTGTGCTTAGCCAATTGCAATTTATTATTATGTAATATTTCACCAACTAACGAAGATGAGTTTGAAGAAACGATATTCAGACTGAATAAAATTGAAGATCATTTAAAAGAAACACCATGCTATGGGTTTAAAAATGGTTATTGTTTAAAATCTGATTATACTTTTTCATCTGTACCATTAGGACTAGATCATGTTGCAAGAGCCATAACGAATACCCTAATTAATTACGGCCTCCATATCACCGACACCATAGGACCGA
>CAYSGV010000330.1:0-3283 GCA_964430685.1 uncultured Gammaproteobacteria bacterium | reverse complement strand
CCGCGGTGATCCCTTGACGCGGGTCCATACGCATATCTAAGGGGCCATCTTTGGCAAAACTAAAGCCACGTTCTGGATTGTCGAGTTGAGGAGTAGACACGCCCAAATCCAAAAGTATGCCGCTGATATCACCCAGCCATCCCAATTCTTGTAATCGTATTTCCATATTAGTAAATGACTCACTATAAAAACCAAACCGTGGATCTTGAAAGCAAGCTTGATGTGTTGCATCAGCAGCTTTAGGATCCTGATCAAACGCCAACAACTTCGCTTCCGCTTGCAACGCACTTAGTATGCGCGCAGCATGCCCACCACGGCCGAATGTACAATCGACATAAATACCTTGCCGGTCCGTAATGAGACCCGATACTGCTTCATCAAGCAAAACGGGTTGATGTCCATTTTTCATACTTATTGGGATGAGCGTTAGAGCGCTAGATCTTGTAGGTCAGCAGGTAAATCAGCTATTGATTTCGCTTCCTCACTAATCCATTGTGCGCGGCCATTTAACCATTCTTGATCATCCCAGATCTCAAATTTATTCCTTTGTCCCACTAAAACGACGCATTTACTTAATTTGGCATATTCCCGAAGTAGGGGTGGCAACAGAATCCGTCCGTTGTTATCCATATCCACATCGGTAGCATGGCCAATCAATAATCGTTGAATACGTCGCGTGGCACTGTTGAAACTTGGTAGAGCAGCAACTTTGCGTTCAATGATTTCCCATTCTTTTAACGGATATAACAATAAACAGCGTGCATCCGTATCAATCGTGATAATCACCGTTGCGCAGTCTGGATTGATCAATTGTTCGCGATAACGAGTGGGGACACTCATGCGTCCTTTAGGATCAAGGTTGATGGCGTTTATTCCCCGGAACATATGATCAACTCACTTCTTACCACTTTCTACCACTTTTCACCACAGTAAGACAAATATAGGAAGCATTACGGTGCATGTCAACATGCTCTTTACACTTTTTCTTTAAAATTACAGTCAGTTAGCGAGTGTAAAAGTGGTGGGAAGTAGTATTAGTGGTAGGTGAGATGAGTGATAGAACTAAATCTAGTATTTAGAGTGAGTGGAAAAAATTTTTTATATGGGTTAACAATGACATCTTTGTTATAACTATATGAAGACTATATATAAATATTTTTAAAAAGCACAAAAACGATTACGACAAAACAGCAGTGTTGGGATAATGAGCAAATAATGCGGCCTCCGCCCGGGAATGACGGTGGGATGTCGATTTTCATCTGAAAATGACATGATGTTGATCTATGTTATGGAATGACGTGGTGTGTCTGAGCCATTCACTCTCGAATGAGTAATATTTGTATTACTTGATATAACTTTATGTATTTGTTAATATTTTCCGGTATTCAGCGGTCGGCACTATTTAATCGTACGCAAAATTTTGCAGCTTATATTCAGCAGCTACACATCAAAGAGATATTCCACAATGAACAAATCATTTGAAACTCAACTTGTCGAATTAAGCACAAATCTAGTGACCAGGCAGAAAATAGAGTTTAGCGAGTGTGGGCTAGATGAAATTGCTGCCAAAAAGATAGTAGCAGTACTTGCAAACAATCCCAATATCAAACATCTCGCATTAGAAAGATGTCAATTAACCGATGCTGCATTACAGGTTTTGGCCACAGAATTAACTACGAATCAAACACTCACCTGGCTTAATCTGCACTATTGTACCTTTACCAGTAATGGCTACGGAACAAAATTATTCATTCAAGCTATTGAACAAAATCAAACTCTAAAAGATTTGATTTTAAAGGGAATCCATTTTAGTGAAGATGACATGCTAACCTTATTACCAGCAATAGATAAAAATAGAAATCTAAATTTTGTATCATTAACACTATTACCGCTAAATAATTTTATTCCAAAACTGGCTAAATTTTTAGAGCGGAATAAAACGTTAGAGAATTTGTATATTAATGTTGGCGACATAATTGTCAGTTTAACTCAAGATGAAATAAATTTAATCATAAATGCTCTAGCTAACAATCATAGCCTACAATATTTAAAATTTGCCAAAAACAACACTTTTGAAGATATCGAAATTGACATGAGTGTTATAGAAGAGGTGCTCAGAGTCAATTTTTCAATTGAATACCCGATCATCGATAAAAGCGCTTATTCTGTTCTCGTTCGACAGCGTGAAGCTTTTAATCGTTCACTTAGGTTTACATCTTATCATGCAGCATGGCTTTCCTTGCAGCAACAGTTAACTGATTTTAGGTCGCCACAAATTCAAAAAGATATACAATTACTTATTGATACAGCAGAAAAGTACTTAGAGCAAAAAGACTCAATTATAAGAAGCCTTGATAATTGCTATGTACGAAGTGACGATGAGAAACGAAAACGTAATTCCATCAATGCGATCATCGCACAGCGTGAAAGTGAATTAGAACTTGTCTTACTAATGGTTCAAATTATTTCTTTATTTAAGGCAATTATGCTAGAAGCTGCACCAGAAAGAATTGCTTTTGTTACCGCAGAACTTTATGGAAAGTTACCTATACTTCGTCAAATTTTACCGAGCCCACAAGCAGAACTATTTTTGTTAGCAATTTATATTAAAAGTTCCGAATTAGTTCAACAACAAAGTTTTTTTATGGCTACTCTTTTGCACCACGTGAGTGGCGCACCGCCGGTACAAGGCATACGAGCAGTAATTTTTAAGGATAACTTGTTAGATTGGCTTGAGTTAATATATGATTCTATGAAACTGAATCATTTAGAAGATAAGTATCTAACCAGCGTCGCCGAATATATTGAGTCGGTGAAAAAATTCCAGCATGATGATGCTAATCGTAAATTCAATCCAGATCAGAAAACTATAGAAATACTTAGACTTGATGCGAAACTTGAAGATATTTTACAGAATAAAACGCTATGTCTACTTATCGCAAAAAATGCAATTTTACCAACAAAGCGTTTAGCTCTAGTTTTAAATTCTTTGGTACGTACATTGACACAACAAGAACCAGACAAATTTGTAGTTCAAAGCGCGCTAAAATTAATTGCAGAATTGCCAGAACCTGATGTTGCACCAATAAGCCAACAACCCATTATCTGGTCCAGTACTGCCTCTGCGCCTACACATTTTAAAGTTGTTAAAGAGGAGCCTGTTGCCCATGCACTGAATGAATTATGGACGGCACTAAAAGCTGAAGTGAAGAAAGCGACCATGGCAGCCAATCCAAAATTAAATGATGAATAAGCAATAAATGGCTTCACCGTTTCAAATGAA
>CAYSGV010000329.1:0-3304 GCA_964430685.1 uncultured Gammaproteobacteria bacterium | reverse complement strand
CGGCTCACAATCCAGCGATTGAGCCAGTACATTTATTAAAAGTATTACTGGATGAACCCCAAAGTATGGTTCGTTCAATGTTGCTGCAAGCCAACGTTAATGTGAATCAACTGCAGAAACAAGTTGAACAAGCGGTCATGACGCAACCAACGGTGTCCGGTACACCAGGCCAAATTTATCCGAGTAATGAATTAATTACCATTTTAAATATAATGGAGCAAATCGCGCATAAACGTAAAGATACGTTTATTGCCACAGAATTATTTTTACCTGCAGCGCTGGAAGCGAAAAGTTCGCTAGCTGATTTATTGAAAGCAAATGGCGCGCAACTAGCAAGTATTAACAAAGTAATTGATCAAATAAGACAAGGACAAGCCGTGGATAATCCAGATGTAGAAACACAACGTGGTGCGCTGGCAAAATATACACGCGATCTCACGCAAGAAGCGCTGGATGGAAAACTCGACCCCGTTATTGGACGTGATGATGAAATTCGGCGTACCATTCAAGTTTTACAACGGCGCACTAAAAATAATCCCGTACTTATTGGTGAACCAGGTGTTGGTAAAACAGCAATTGTTGAAGGCTTGGCACAACGAATTGTCAATGGTGAAGTGCCGGAAGGATTAAAAAATAAAAAATTATTATCGCTCGATTTAGGCGCATTGATCGCCGGCGCAAAATATCGAGGTGAATTCGAAGAGCGCTTGAAATCTGTATTAAAAGAATTAGCGAAGCAAGAAGGACAAATTATTATCTTCATTGATGAATTACATACTCTGGTGGGGGCCGGTAAAGCTGAAGGGGCAATTGATGCGGGTAATATGTTGAAACCGGCATTGGCGCGTGGTGAGCTACATTGTGTTGGCGCAACCACCTTAGATGAATATCGCCAATATATTGAAAAAGATGCAGCCTTTGCACGACGTTTTCAAATAGTATTAGTTGATGAACCCAGCGTTGAAGATACCATTGCAATTCTTCGGGGACTAAAAGAACGTTATGAAGTACATCATGGGGTACAAATTACCGATCCGGCAATTGTGTCAGCAGCAACATTATCACATCGCTATATTACCGATCGTAATTTACCAGATAAAGCCATCGACTTAATTGATGAAGCCGGTAGTCGTTTGCGCATGGAAATAGATTCTATGCCTGAAGAAATGGATCGCTTGCAGCGCCGGTTGATACAATTAAAGATTGAACGTGAGGCTTTGAAAAAAGAAACCGATGAAGCATCGCGTAAACGTTTAGCCGATTTAGAAGAACAAATTGCCAAATTGGAAAAAGAGTTTTCTGATTTTAATGAGTTGTGGAAAGCAGAGAAAGCACAACTCATGGGGGCGAAACAAATCAAAGAAAAATTAGAAAAAGCACGTCTTGATTTAGAAGCAGCGAAGCGTGCTGCTGATTTTACTAAAATGTCTGAATTGCAATATGGAATTATTCCTGAGCTGGAAAAACAATTGGCAAAAGCACAAGCCGGGGAAAGCCAAAAAGGTCAATTAGTGCGCAGTCATGTTACTGATGAAGAAATTGCTGAAGTTGTTTCCAAATGGACAGGAATTCCTGTGTCTAAAATGTTGGAAGGTGAACGCGAAAAATTAATTCAAATGGAAAGCAATTTACATAAACGCGTGATTGGTCAAGATGAGGCAGTGCATGCCGTTGCAGATGCGATTCGTCGTTCACGTGCCGGCTTGGCTGATCCAAATAGACCCATTGGTTCATTTTTATTTTTAGGGCCAACAGGTGTAGGTAAAACTGAATTATGTAAAGCACTGGCTGAATTTTTATTTGATAGCGAAAGTGCCTTAGTGCGCATTGATATGTCTGAATACATGGAAAAACATTCAGTCGCGCGTTTAATTGGTGCACCACCTGGATATGTGGGCTATGAAGAAGGTGGACATTTAACGGAAGCCGTACGCCGAAGACCTTATTCACTTATATTGCTCGATGAAATTGAAAAAGCGCACCACGATGTATTTAATATTTTATTACAAGTTCTTGACGAAGGACGTTTGACGGATGGTCATGGACGTACCGTTGATTTTCGTAATACGGTAATTGTGATGACTTCTAATATGGGATCACAAACCATTCAAGAAATGGCCGGGGAAGAAAATTACCAAAAAATGAAAAATGCTGTCATGGAAATTGTTGGTCAACATTTCCGCCCAGAACTCATTAACCGTATTGACGAAATTGTAGTCTTTCATCCATTGGCACGTAAAGAAATTCGTGCAGTTGCTGATATACAAATTGCCTATTTACAAAAACGCTTACAGGATCGCAACTTAGCAATTCATTTATCTGATAAGGCTTTCGATTATATAGCAAATGTGGGTTACGATCCCGTTTATGGTGCACGTCCTTTAAAACGCGCAGTACAGCAATATATTGAAAATCCATTGGCACAAGCTATCTTAGCGGGCGAGTATTTACCCGGCACAACAATTGAAGTCGATGCAAAGGATCATGAAATTGTATTTAAAAAGAAGAAATGATGTCAGCTCTCAACTTTAACTAACGTGGTATTTAGTACTTTGCGAATTAAATCTTGACCAAGAATGGTTAAGATGTTGGCATAACGAATTGGATTTTTTATTTTTAAGCGGTCAATTTGCTCATGCTGCCAACAGACACAATGTACTTCACCCAATGGTTTTACATCAGCAGTCATCGGTTTTTTTGTTAAATAATGCATTTCGCCAATAAATGAATTTTTGCCGAGTTTGGCGATGACATTTTTATCTTTTTCGATATTGACTTCGCCGGATAAAATCAGAATTAACGTATCTTTTGATTCACCTTGCTTAAATATAAAATCAGTTTCATCTTTTTTAAAGGTAACCTTTTTACCTTGTTTAATGATTGTTAAAAATTCTTTTGGCTTCATCAGAGAGAATACCGCATTATAAACTTCGCGTAATTCTTCAGGTATAGACAAACTGTAACGTTCAATGAGGATGCGCACAATTTGTACAGAATTGATGGATGAGTGTAAAAAATTTATCAAGACCATAACTGGCGATAAAATGAGTATACCTGTTGCCATAAAACAAACGGTGGCAAATACGAATAATACGCGTAGCAATAAAATATCTTTGGCAAGGAATGATGCAATGGCAAAAGAGCCACCTATGAAAAAAGTAACTTGTGCAGCAACTGGTTGATTTAGAACATAACTATAAAAACTTGAAGACATAATGCCCTTCCTTGGCAGCAGTAAATATCAGTATGTTTATCAGAAGAATGAAGTATTTCCAAAAACGTTCGTGGACTATTTTTGTTGTAA
>CAYSGV010000328.1:0-3318 GCA_964430685.1 uncultured Gammaproteobacteria bacterium | reverse complement strand
CGAGCGCCTGCGGCCATTGCTTCTGCAAAAACTTGGGCATGACTGCTATCCACAGAGATAATGACGTCTAATTCTTTGTGGATCCGCTCTATAACTGGTATGACTCCGTCTAATTCTTCCTGGACCGTTATTGGAGCAGCGTAAGGACGCGTAGACTCACCGCCGACATCAATAATATAGGCACCCTCTTGCACCATTTCTTGCGCTTTACGCAAGGCAGCATCGATATTTTGATAATAGCAACCGCCGTCGCTAAATGAATCAGGCGTAATATTCAATACACCCATCACTCGAGGGGTTTCTAAATCTAATATAGATTGGGTATGCATCATCGAACCTAAGTGGAAGTTGGGGGGTACATTGCCTATTTAAAGCGTAATAATACCACTTTATTAATTGTTCAAAAACTAAAGGCTTAATCTTCAAGCCTGTGGCAGGGTATTTCGTAGCGCGACTTAGGTGCGTAAGCTCCGTGTCCGCGGAAATAATTGTCACTAGGATGAAGATTGGATAATTGAGTTTCTGGCGCGTAGTTCGGCTAGAGCTCTCTTGGTGATGTGTCCGCGGAGAGAATTATCGTTAGAATGTTTCCGCGGATTAAGAAAAAATTTTCTGATTTATTTTTTTATAAATTAATTTTAGCTTTTGTGTTTTGCATTCTTGCACCTCTATAGCCACCTAAGGCTGCACTAAAAGCGCCAAGCAATAAAATGAATAATACGAAAAAACCTATCCCCCCTAATGCATGTGAAGTTTGCGCTGCCTTTGCTGTACGTGGTGATTGTGATGATGTTATGTTTTCTGAAATTTGATTAGTAAAACTCCCGGGTGATTGAGATTGTTGTGATAATTCTTTTGCTACAGAATTCTGCGCCATATAAATAGAACTGCCAATATAAAGTTGTCCAACCATATTTGCAGAAAGCATAAAGGTAATTATTAATGCGAGGCTCCAAGCAATTAAAGCATGATGAATGCCTGTATTTTTATATGCGGGAGCATCTAACAGCAAAATTCGGCCAGTAAACCATCCGGCAATATACATGCTTACAAATGCACATATCGAAAGCCAAATAATACTGCTTACTGCTAATTGCGTCATGCCCGATTGGTCAACTTGCGCAGCTGCCAAACCAAAACTTAAATTAAAAATGTTCAGCAATATACTAAGTGTGATAGCGATAATTGCGCCTGCCAGAATTGCCGACCAAGAGATTTCACCTTTGTTTTTATTGGTTTCCACTGCATCACTGTTAGTCATATTCATACAATACTCCTTTTGATTATTTAGCACATACAACATTAGGAAAATTTACTAATGCACAATAATTATAAAAAAATAATAACCCCATTGCACAAAAAAATAAAATAATTTATTATTAAACGATACCAACAATTACTTTTCGCCTTATTTTTTCCTGAATAAACGCTTTTTGTAAATTTTTTTTAAAAAAAATGATCGTTTATATTGATTTATTTATTTTTATTCACTACTGTTAATTTTGTGGGCAATTTAAATTGCCCCATTTAATAACAAAGGAGGTTTATATGTCATATCGATTAGACAGTGGACGGAAAAGTAACAATCAAGCATCATCAGAGGGACGATCTAAAAGTGGAAAGGAATCTGCAAAAAAACGTAGTTCAGAAGAATTACGTGAAGCAGGTAAGAAGGGTGGTCAACGCTCTCACGGAGGAAAAAGTTCTGGTAATAAAAACGACCAAAACGAAGAGTAGTAACTGCCAGCCATTGCGGATATTTTTTTATCCGCAATGGTTTTAATATTTAGCACCATTTGCTTTGCAAATTGTATCAATATAATGTTATAAGTAATAGGGATGCTATCTCATAATAGTAAATCATAATGATTTCATTATTAATAAATTTACTGGAGGAGAACGTATGCTAAGAGACCCAATTAAACCGGTAACAACCGGAATTCACTCAACCCCGTTTAATATGAACAGCAACACTAACCACCTTCCTTTAGACCGCATGATGCTAAACACCAGTAATGCAAATTATCAATTAAAACCACCTGAAACTTTCTCTGAAGCAAGATATGCACGCATTATAAAAGATACATTTACATTCCCGGATCATGACTATCATTTAATTAATGACTGTCGGCAGCGTTCATTTAAAGAAGGTTATAACATTAATAAGTCTGAAGTTATCCGTGCCGGATTACTCTTGTTAAGTAAATTATCTAAAGAAGAACTTATGGCAGCCTTAACAAGAGTTAAAAAAATAAAAACCGGTAGACCAAAACTAAAAAGCGAATAATTATAAAGTTAATAATAACACGGATAATATTAAATGGGTGGATCGGTTGCTGAAGCATCATCTTCAGTAAACCTATCCGCCGGTTTTTCATTTTTCTGTTCAACCGGTTTGACTTCTAACTCCTCTAAACCTTTAGGTGGTGGTGGAGGATTACCATTCATAATACTCTGGATTTGATCAGTATCAATTGTTTCATATTTAATTAAGGCATCCGCCATCATATGTAAGATATCCATCTTACCGAGTATAATTTGTTCAGCCAATTTATAATTGCGATCAATAATAGCGCGAACCTCTTCGTCAATAAGATGTGCCGTTTCTTCCGAAAATTCTTTGCGCTTCGTTACGGAATGGCCTAAAAAGACTTCGCCTTCATCTTCACCATAGGTTAATGGTCCTAGGCGTTCGGATAATCCCCAACGGGTTACCATATTGCGCGCAATTTCTGTTGCACGCTGAATATCATTAGATGCACCTGTAGTGACGTGTTCTAGGCCAAATATAACCATTTCAGCAATACGTCCACCAAACAAACTACAAATTTGACTTTCTAAACGCATTTTACTGTGACTATAACGATCTTCTTCGGGTAAAAACATGGTGACGCCTAATGCGCGACCACGTGGGATAATAGTCACTTTATAAACTGGATCATGCTCCGGCACCGATAAACCCACAATAGCATGTCCTGATTCATGATATGCGGTTAAACGTTTTTCTTTTTCACTCATCACCATGGAAGATCGTTCGGCACCCATCATGATTTTATCTTTGGCTTTTTCGAACTCTAACATTTCAACCAAACGTTTATTCGCACGGGCAGCAAATAAAGCAGCTTCATTCACAAGATTAGCTAAGTCGGCGCCAGAAAACCCTGGCGTACCGCGCGCAATGATGCTGGCTTTGACATCATTGCCTAAAACAACTTTCTTCATATGAACTAGGAGGATTTGCTCGCGGCCTCGAATATCGGGCAGCGATACGACCACCTGACGGTCGAAACGTCCTGGACGTAATAGAGCTGGATCCAG
>CAYSGV010000327.1:0-3363 GCA_964430685.1 uncultured Gammaproteobacteria bacterium | reverse complement strand
ATTCAAGGTTATTCATAGCCGCTAATAAGACAGCTCTAACAGGTTCCAATCTATAACGATATTAATTTGCTTGCACTGCAAAATCTAGTTGTTGGGTCTGTTTTACACCGCCAAAATAGGATGCTGCTGTTGACAAAAAATCCGTAGCCAACTTTGTATAGGAAGGTTCTTGTGGAGGCGTATATAACATTTTGCTATAAGGTTCGTATACAGCCATATATGCTTGTTTACTTTCACGATACCTCTTTATCGCTGCTAAGATAGCCGGGTTTTTTGATTCTTGATGGGGGTTCAGATAGTTTTGTTCCAATATCTCAATCGTTCTCTCACTCACTTGACTGGTAGCCATAACAAATCACCTCTACTAACTTATTGTTTTGCCTATATTAAGTAAAGGATAAGGTAGAGCAATTTGCCAGTTTAACGAGCGTAAAAGTGCCGATGTAGTGACATGGCTTAAGGAAAAATGAAGCGATACAGGTAAAGGGGAGCAAAATTTTCGACTTGAAATAAAAAACGCCCAGAGTAATATACTATGGGCGTTGTTCATTGAGGCATATATTCAGCAATTACACACATCCTTGTATTAATTGCTTGCAAAACTTCTCATCCATAAAAAGCACCCAGGCCATCCTTGATCTGAGTATGCAATTCCATTTGCACAGGGTCAGTATGGACCAACATCAAATGTACGGCTAGTGGAAAAGGACAGTAAAGCGTGTAAGCATTTTGCTAATAATTAACTCGACAATGTTCCTAACGTTTTGAAATATAATAGTATTTAAGAATGTTTCTATTAATTGATAACTATAAAACATAGCTTGAAACAGCTAATGAACATCCTCTGATTATTGAGATCGCGATCGATGTTCTTCATGTGGATGAAGTACAAATTCTTTAGCTCTCTGCGCTAATAATTCACCTTTAGCCACTGCTCTAATTAATTTTTCGGTCAATTCGTGGTGCTGATGTGTTAATGGATCGACTTCATTTTGTAATGAACGATGCGCAGCTAAATCTGCCGTTCTTGCTTCACTTAAATGCACATTAGCGCTATTGCTTATGGGATTTTCTTCGCTACCCAAAGCTTTGCGCGCAACCCAACGTGCTTTTAATAATGGGACACCTTCACGAATTTGCGTAGCGAATAACGTTCTTCTTGTTGCTTGCTCTACTCTTGCACGTCTTATTTCGAGCTCTTCACTTTTAAGCTTTTCATCAGCAGGCAGTGGCGTAGTTGCATAAGCAGCAGCAACGACGCGTGCGACTTTTTTTGGTGTTCGTGCAACACTCTCTTCGTATATTCGTCTTGCTTCCGCCAACTCTTGTAAAATTTTTTCTCTAGTTGCTTGGTGAACTTCACCAGCCAAATGTTGGTTAACCACTTTTGCCATACCATCCAAGTTTGCTAGATTACGTTTATTCACGAGTTTAATTTGTTTTTCACAATGTCTATTAACTTTCGCATTAATTGTTTCGGTTAGTTTCTGGCGTTTAGCAATTAGTTTTTGTTGTTCTTCACGATTGGCTTTAATCTCCTTCTGTAATGTTTCCGCTATGTTCACCTGCATCTCGGTTGCTGATGTTTTAGTGGGTCGATGTTCTTTTTTTTCTGCTGTTACAGGTTGTGATAATCTTTTTTCTTCTTCAGCAAGCAGTGCTTCTGCTGCTAATATTTGCCGTTTAAATTCAAAATTAAACAGAATAAGCGACATATCTTTTTCGATTGTGTGTAGATGGTAAAGATCTTGAGCCACTGCATTAGTCACCATTTTTTGGAATTCACTGCCTGGCCTTTTAAACTCTTCTTCAATTTGTGCTGGCGACATAAACCAAGATGGAATTTCACATTCTTTATTAACATGACGAATAATTTCTGCTTCAGTTAATCGGGTGGATGGCATTAAATGCTTTTCATCGATGAGATGCATAGTATACTCCTCGTTCTTGTTTTAATCTCTACTTTAAGCATAGACAATATAAAATAATTATCACGATTATTAAGAGAACCTTAATTATCTCTATGGTCACAAGAGCAATTTGCTTTACTTATCATTGCTACTAAGTGCATTTTTTCATTAATTCTTTTTCTCACTGTTATTGTTAGTTGATATAGCTATGCGGAGTTTAATGGTTAAATTTTTGTTCATTATGATTTTTTACATTAAATATGTTAAACCTCCATAATTGCGAAGGTGTTCTACTGATGAGAAATGACATTTAGATTTGAGGGCACACGTTTTTCCTGTCATTACGAGGGCGCTAACGATTAAGCCAGACATTTATACAAATCGTTGCCGCCCGTGGCAATCTCTAACTACGAACTATTATTCAAAATATTACCACTGAAATGATAGATATCATTTACTTCCTGCTCAATGATAGAACGCCCTGGCAATGACAAGAAAAAGCATCAATAAATTATTAAACTTTTAGCTTGAACAGTTGGGTCGAGATGAATGGACAATGAATTTAAAAATTTTCAGACTAAAATAAAAAACGCCCATAGTTTGCTATGGGCGTTATCAGTGAGGCATATATTCTATCCAGCAACTACACGCATCCTTGAGTGCACTGCTTGCAAAACTTCTCATCCTTAAGAAGCACCCAGCCAATCCTTGATCTGAGTATGCAATATCCTTTTGCATGGGGTTAGTATGGCTCAACGCAAATTTGCCCGCTAGTGGTAAAGGGCAGCAAAACGTGTAAGCATTTAGCTATTTCGGTTGAGCAGACATAAACATAACGCACTGAAATATATGAATAATTATGATGTGCTGAAAGCTAGGGCAATTCAGGGCTAAGGGATAGAGCCATGATGTCCATCGTCCGTAGCCTCGATGGAGCGCTAGCCGAAACGAGGATCTAAATTAAGTAACAAGTCTTCAGCCTTCTAGAGTTCATATAGTAGCTTAAGTTGGCGTTGGACCCACTTTAGCTATAGGTACTGATTCGGGTTCAGCAGCAGTAGATGCACCTTTTTTCTCTCCTGATTTCGCATTCACATGCTCACCTGTTGCTGTTACACGAATAGGAATATCTTTTACGTAATAAGCAGCCGTTTGTTCTGCGTATTTTGCTACTTCACCTGTCGCGGACTTTTGTACAGCTTGTAACTCAGCAACAATCCCAGGTGATGTTGTTGGATCTTTTTTCAACGCAGCAAGCTCAATGTTAAAATGATCATAGTCAGTTGTTAGGGCTTTTAAGTCACGATAAAACGTATCTTTCATGCTAGCATATTCTTTGGCATAAGCTGCAGGCATAGCCTTACCCCCGCCTGCTTCCATACCTTCAGCTTTTATTGCATCCATATTTGCTTTTGATTCATTAACACGAAGAGCAATTACCTTTATATTATCT
>CAYSGV010000326.1:0-3370 GCA_964430685.1 uncultured Gammaproteobacteria bacterium | reverse complement strand
TCATGTGGTTAATCCTCCTTCATCAACTTTTTCTAGTCATAGTCATGTGGTTAATTCTCCTTCATCAACTTTTTCTAGTCATAGTCATGTGGTTAATCCTCCTTCATCAACTTTTTCTAGTCATAGTCATGGAACTCGCCCAGTATCAGCATTCATGCAACGGCTTTCAGAGCTTACCAGCCATAATCAAGCACCAACACAATTATGTAAAATTTGTCAAATCATAAACGCTGAACAAAATTCTGTAGTTTGCAATAATCCTCTTTGCATTAAAATCTATGGAGAAAAGGTTCGTCAAAAATTTGAAGAGGCTATGTCAGCTATGCAGATTACAAATACAGTAAGTTCATATATTGATCTAGCCAGCGCAGCAGCATTATCGAGCACAAGCCGCACCAATTTTACGAATTTTCACCCTATTCAACATTTGCCTAGCCATAATATGGTACATGCAACTCCGACTCTAGTACGGCCTCATAGTAAGTTTAAGGCGGGAAGTCAATACCAAGAAAGTATGGGTTATAATTTATATGTGCGTATTTTACAAGAACATGGATATATATTTTTAAATTCGCAAAAGTCTTTTAGTACATATGAAAGCGCTGCATTAGCATCCTCTACTAAACATACCCTGCGTGAACCCGCTTATCAAGATACTCAGCCATTATTCAAAGAACAAGCTCAATTAATAAAACAAGGTCTATTGACCGATACTGTTCCTTTACAACTAATGAATAAAACCTTTCCAGATATTGTATGTTTGCATGCGGACCATCCAAATACTTTCCTTATCTATGAATTTAAATGCCCATACTTAAATGGAAAACTACCAAAAGGTTATAGCGGTGTTATCGAATATTATTTGTGGGCAAATAGGGAAGCTATAATCCATGAAGTTAAAATGCGTTACCAACGGATGGGGAAACATAATTATTGCCATATTCTTTTCATCGATTTGAATAGTTCGAATACTAGTTTATTAGATGGGCAGTTTCAGTTAGCCAAATTGTTACAAGACAAAGATCTGGTACCATTGCTTGAATTATTTACATACGTTCAATTTGTCTATAACCGGAGTGCAGAATTAATTTTATCAGAATTAATGCCTATAGCTAGAATATGCGATAGTTATCAAGAACTGAGTAAAAAGCTTAAAGATGAAAAGATGAAGAAACTGTTTGGCGGTTCGTCCTCTTCTAGTTCGTCTGGCAAATAATTTATTTATATCCTGACCTTAGCAATGTAATAGCTTGATAAGTCGATAAATTTTTGCTAAGACATTTATTGACGCTAACATAGTGATATTGTACAGTTAATATTCAATTATATTAGCTATTGCAGCGTCTAATAATTCAAATTTTAATATAATTACAGGATGTTAAAATAAATATAAGGATATTATAAATGAAATTGTTGAAAAAAAATCATGATAACGTATTGCAAGCATTTGCACTTCCCCAGATGAACAAATATTTCCCTGCTGAAGATATTAATATATCAAAAAATTTTAAAATAAGCGATTTTGGTTATAAAGTTAAACTTACTTTAATCTCTATAATAAAAAAGATTAGTACGCAGCTCAACAGATTTTTAGAATCCCAAAACAATGATCAGCTTAATCTCACTTCTGCTCAAGCAATGAATCTTTCTACTATATTTCAAGATTTGCGTATCCCTTTAACCAGATTAAAATTGCGAAATGAATTGGCCGCAGAGCATATTCAAAGCCAAATAAATAAAGATATTGACCATATTGAGACGCTAATTAGTCAATTAAGTAATGTATTAAAACACAAAAATGAACCCTTTATAGTATTCGATATTTCAAAATTAGTGCAATCATGCTGTAGCGAGTGGTCTTCTCTCGGTAATAATTTAGAAGTTGAATTAAGTAATGAGCCAATTTATTTTTTAGGGCAAAAGTTCGCTTTGAAGCGTGTAATCGATAATTTAATAGATAATGCATTTAAGTTTTCTTCACAGACATGGGTTAAAGTACACTCCACTGACACACATATTTTAATAACAGTAGAAGATAACGGTATTGGAATTATACCTGAAGAAATTGAGTTCATCATGCAACCTTACTTCCAAGGTACAAATAATACAAAACATACGGGCTCTGGTTTAGGTCTTTATTATGTTCATGAAGTGATTAGCAAACATCATGGTATGATTAGTATGCAAAATACGCCTACTAAAGGCGCCAAAGTCACAATTAAATTGCCAAATACTGAATCTTTTAAATAATATCTTTTACAAATCCCTAGAGACTACTAATTCGACATACAGGAACATTATATGAATAATAACAATTATCGGCATTCAATATCACCTCTATTATTTGCGATTGTGGTAGATGGCATGGGATTTGGCTTGGTATATCCAATAATGACCGCACTCTTCACCAGTCAAAATTCACTTTTCCCAACAGGAACTTCTGCACAAACCCTGAATTTCTTTCTTAGTCTTGGCTATATGCTTTACCCATTTTGCATGTTTTTTGGTGCTTCCTTTATGGGTGATTTATCTGATAACTTAGGCCGTAAAAAAGTTATCGTTTTATGTATGCTTGGTATTAGTCTTAGTTTTTTATTAATGGCCCTTGGTATCGTATTTTCTAGTATATTGTTGTTATTATTAGGTCGCGCTTTTTCGGGACTTATGGCTGGCAGTCAACCTATTGCACAAGCAGCTATTGCAGATATAAGCACTCCCGAGAATAAAGCACAGAACATGAGTATAATGACTTTAGCACTTAGTGTGGCAAACATTATTGGGCCACTAGTGGGTGGTGTATTTTCAGACAGCCAAGTATTAACATTTTTTGGCTTTAGCCTACCATTTTTTATTGCTGCATTTCTTGCACTCATTACATTTTTTTGGGTTATTTATTCTTTTAAAGAAACTTATGTATCAAGTTCTAACAAAAAGTTAAATTTATTAAGGCCAGTAACGATATTTATAGATGCTTTTACAAATAAAAAAGTTCGGATGATAGCTTGTGTTTTCTTGTTGATGCAATTAGGGTTTAGTATCTATTTTCAATTTATTTTAATTTTATTAAAAAATAATTTTAATTATCTAAATTGGCAGCTAGGTTCTTTCAATGCTTTTATTGGTTTATGTTTTGGGCTGGCACTGCTTGGTGGACTTAAGAGTTTGTTAAAATATTGGCACGTCACAACCATTGCAATGTTCAGTTTGTTTATTGTAGGAATAGGCGAAATATTAACTATTTTTACCAGCAACGAATTAGCTATTTGGCTGTTAGCAATTCCCGTTAGTGCTTTCGATATGATTGCATACACAGCCCTACTAACAACATTCTCCGATAATGTAAATAAAGATAACCAAGGCTGGGTAATGG
>CAYSGV010000325.1:0-3373 GCA_964430685.1 uncultured Gammaproteobacteria bacterium | reverse complement strand
ACAGCCAAACCACATCGACAAAATGCCAATACCATGCGGCTGCCTCAAAAGCGAAATGATTGTCTGGTGTAAAATGACGTTTAAAGCCACGAAACCACATGGTGATGAGCATAATCGTACCAATGGTTACATGTAAGCCATGAAAACCCGTTAGCATGAAAAACGTTGTACCATAAATACCGGAATTTAGTTTTAAACCCAGTTCGGTATAAGCGAAGTGATATTCATGTGCTTGTAATGCCAAAAAGCTAATACCTAATAATATGGTTAAAGCTTGGCCAATTAGAAAATGTGCGCGTTTATTTTTTAAAATTCCCCAATGTGCCCAAGTGACTGTTGCACCGCTGGATAACAAAATGAGTGTATTGATTGCAGGGATACCCCAAGCACCCATTACAGAATGTGGACCTATAAATTTGCTCGGATCGGGATTTGCGAGTAATGGCCACACATCCGAAAAACTTGGCCAAAGCATTAAATGTGTGATCTCACCTGTACCGGCACCTGCAAGCCACGGAACTGTATAAATACGGGCATAAAAGAGCGCACCAAAAAACACAGAAAAGAATAATACTTCTGAAAAAATAAACCATCCCATAGCCCAACGGTATGATCGATCAACTTGTTTATTATAAAGTCCAGCCAAATTTTCTTTAATGACCACACGAAACCAACCAACAATGACAACGATCAGTAATAAAAAGCCTGCACCAAATAGATAAGGGCCAGTGGTTTCTTCATGTAACCAATGCGCAGCGCCCCAAAATATTAAAAAAAGTGCTAATGATGCTATTACCGGCCAAGGACTCGGTGCAGGTAAATAATACGATTTTTGCTGATTCACCATCTTTGGTGCTCCTTAATTAATATCAACTAAATTTTGCTTTTTCAGGCTTTGTATTAAACAAAGTATAAAATATCATTACTTCTTTTACATCGCGCGGTAAATTAGTATCCACATAAAAATCTGCGGGCATCATTTTTTCTTCATTAGGCGCTAATTGATGTTGCTGTAAACAAAAGCAACTAACGACTTCGTGCACATTTTTAACTGCAATCGCTGGTATCGTATTCACGACCACTCGAGTGGTTACAGTTTGCTTACCTATATTTTTAGCAAAAAATTTACCGTTTACTAACTCTCCTGGATGTACCGTTAACGTTTTTTGTTCCGGATAAAATTGCCACGGCACATTAGATTTCACATCACCATAAAAGCGTATGCGGATTGTTCTGGAATTATCAACGGGAATTTTCCCCGCTTCATATACCACCGGTTTACTCATCAACTTACCGTTAACGCCCAATTCAAGACATATTTTTTGATAAACCGGAACCAAAGCATAAGCAAAACTAAACATTAAAAAGGCGCTAATCAATAAAATGGTAACCAGGCGCCTTTTTCGTTGTTGTTGCTTCAGTTCTATTTCATTCATCATTAAATTTGCCAATGCGGATCAACTCGTGGAGGCACTGTAAATGTATGATAGGGCGCAGGTGAGGGTACTGTCCATTCTAACCCTTGCGCTCCTTCCCATACGCGATCTTCGGCTTTTTTACCGCTGCGTATTGTTTTAATCACTAGGTAAAGAAAGAGTAATTGACTAAAGCCTAAAATAAATGCACCGACTGTTGCAATTTGATTAAAATCGGTAAATTGTAAAGCATAGTCTGGAATTCGCCGCGGCATACCCGCCAATCCTAAGAAATGCATTGGGAAAAAGGTGATATTTAATGCAATTGCCGTTAACCAGAAATGCCATTTCGCCAACGTTTCGTTGTACATATGGCCAGTCCATTTAGGTAACCAATAATACGCTCCCGCAAATAAGGCGAATAATGCACCGGGAACCAGCACATAGTGAAAATGTGCCACGACAAAATAACTATCTTGATATTGGAAATCAGCCGGGACAATTGCCAACATTAATCCCGAAAAACCTCCGATGGTAAACATTACCAAAAACCCAATGGCAAAGAGCATAGGTGTTTCAAAAGTTAATGCACCGCGAAACATGGTAGCCACCCAATTAAATACTTTCACACCTGTCGGTACCGCCACCAACATAGTTAAATACATAAAAAAGAGCTCTGCAGCTATAGGCAGCCCTACTGTAAACATATGATGTGCCCAAACTAAAAAGGACACAAATGCAATACCAATCAAGGCATAGACCATGAATTTGTATCCAAACAAGCGTTTACGACTAAAAGTGGGAATAATTTCCGACATAATACCAAACGCTGGCAATATGAGTACGTACACTTCTGGATGACCAAAAAACCAAAATACATGTTGGAACAACACAGGATCACCACCGCCAGCTGGATCAAAAAATGCAGTACCAAAATGACGATCGGTTAACATCATGGTCACCGCTCCGGCTAATACAGGCATAATCGCTAATAATAAAAATGCGGTAATTAGCCAACTCCACACAAACATAGGCATTTTCATCAGTGTCATGCCCGGTGCACGTAAATTTAAAATAGTCGAAATAATATTAATGGATCCCAAAATTGATGATGCCCCCATCATATGAATGGAAAAAATCATGAAATCAGTACTGGGTGGGCCATAAGTTGTCGACAAAGGTGCATAAAAGGTCCAGCCATAATTGGGTGCTGGGCCTTCCATAAATAGCGTGCTGGCTAACAAGGTAAATGCAAATGGTAGAATCCAAAAGCTCCAATTATTTAAACGCGGTAAAGCCATATCTGGCGCACCAATCATCATCGGTATTTGCCAGTTCGCAAAACCAACGAAGGCCGGCATGATCACACCAAACACCATAATTAAACCATGCAAAGTGGTCATCTGATTAAAAAATTCCGGTTGCACAAATTGCATGCCCGGTTGAAATAATTCAGCACGAATAATGAGCGCCATCGTTCCGGCAACAAAAAACATGATCATCGCTAGCCATAAATACAACGTCCCAATATCTTTATGGTTGGTGGTAAACAGCCAGCGAGCGATGTTTGGCCAAAGACCCTTAGGTGCAGGATGATCGTGATGATCATCATGATGGTCATTAGCAGTTGCAATGGTTTCGTTCATTATTTAATTGCTCCCTTGATTGTGAAGTTTGCTTACATCACTGGGTTGTACAAGATCATTCATATTATTGCCGAATGCATTTCGTTCATAGGTTACCACAGCAGCAATATCTGCATCGCTTAATTGTGAACCGAAACCTTGCATTGCGGTTCCTTTTACACCATTCAATACAATGGCAATATGTTTTTCAACAGGACCTTTGGCGATTAAGCTGCCTTTGATGGGTTTGAATACGCCGGGTATACCTTCACCATTGGCTTGGTGACACGCAACGCATGTGGAAGAATAAACAATTTGCCCTTGCTGCATGAG
>CAYSGV010000324.1:0-3375 GCA_964430685.1 uncultured Gammaproteobacteria bacterium | reverse complement strand
AAACAAAAGCGGTTGCGTGGTTTACTAAATAATGAAATTAATTTATTCGCCTATCATTTACCCCTTGATGTTCATTCGGTATTCGGCAACAACGTGCAACTAGGCAATGTGTTAGATATTGAAGTTCTGGGAACATTCAATACGAAAACGCCAACGCCACTTGGTCTCTGGGGTAAATTTGCAAAGCCAGTTTCCGCCAATCATTTTGCAAAATTGCTTGAAGAACGATTAGCGCATCCGCCTATACACATAGGAGCATCTAAATCGTCAATCGAAACGATTGCTTGGTGCACAGGTGCGGGTTATGATTTTATTGAACAAGCAAAATCACAAGGTGTAGATGCTTATTTAACCGGTGAAATTGCTGAGCGTACCGTGCATGTAGCGCGCGAATTAGATATACATTTTTTTGCTGGCGGACATCACGCCACAGAACGTTTTGGTGTGCACGCATTGGGTGAACATTTAGCACAACAATTCCAAATCGAACATGTGTTTATCGATATAGATTGTCCAGTTTAATTGGTCACATGTATTTTTTCTCTAATAATCATTGCGTTACACTAATCTACGATAGCGCATCATCATATGGTACAATTTCTTGGTTTAATTGTGATGAGGAATAGTAATGACTGGTATCTATAACGACATTCTAGATGATAGTGGTAAAATAAGACCCGGTATAAATTTTGTAACGTTGCTTAATAAATGGAATAATAAAAATTATTATGAATTTCTTGGTGTAGAACCCGGTACTAAAGGCGAACCTTTATCGGAAGAAAAGAAAGAGTTTCTTTTAAAGAATCTGTCTATAGTTTCAAAAAACATGGGGGATGATGATCCTGCTACAAAGATGGTTTTTGACGAAACATTGAATGTGGCTAAGCAAGTTCAGGCGGTTAGACTGCTATTCAAAGCAATAAAAAAAGCGACCGATATGCTTTATTATCCTGATAGTAAAAAACAATGTGATGAAACAGCTTACCCCCCACTTACTGATTTACGTCCGCGCACAAGTGTAGAGTATGAAACATGGTGGTATTTCGTCAAAAATGTTCATGCTGAACCTGATATAGAACGATTTATCAGAATGAATAAAGCGGTAATTAATGCTAATTTTAACAGAGAAAATTTTGTTTATCATAATAACGCAACGTTTTGTAATCCGCTTAGGACTGCTCTTGATGCTTATACATCAAATATTTTTCATGTTAAACATCTATTATTGGCAGGTGCAAAATTACCTGAAAATATTCATGGATTAGAAACAAGCGTTCAAGAGAATATTTTCGATAAACTAGGAGAAATCATAGAGAAGATAAAGCCAAACCTAACCCGTGCCCAATTCATATCAATTTTAGTTACTGAACCAAAGATAGTCGAACGCGGTTTTATTAGTCTTGATGATCTTTATAATATGTTTTTCAAAAATCCAATGGATGCTGAAAAACCAGATTTAATTAGAATGCTTCAAAATATGGAGAAATCACTTGAATGGGAAATATTTGATGCATTAGAAATATTTAAGTTAGCTATTGACGAGTGTAATACAGCTTGCATTGCATTAATGCCGGAAGCGTTACGAACGCGGCCTGCTCTAAAGCAACACTTAGTTGAAGCTACTAAAAAAGAGAAGCTGGACTTACCCGATATGGATAACGCAAGTGATGATTATTGTGCTATGCTACAGATGCTAATTAATAGCGGGTTTATTATCACTTTAACGGTTGAACAGCAACAAACAATTGAGCGCAACGCAAAATTGGCTGCTGTTGTTAAAACTTATCGCTCCGGTCCAGTTGTTGGTAAAGTTGGTCAATTGAACACTGCTATATTGGATAAAAAACCGGTCACTGACGATGATTTATTATATGCGAATGGTTCTACTTTTATTTGCGCGATTTTGGCGCAAAATGCTTTATTAGTGGGTCGTTTAATTGATAAACATCCACTCCTTTTGAGCGGAGCAGCTTTAAGCGTGGCATTATTAACCAGCAATCAGGACATCATCAAAAAGATTGTAAAAGCGTTACCATTGAATCACTATCCTCATGATATCGAGCAAATATTATCAATTTGCACTGCAGAAACCAAACAGAATGTACCATTGAAACAATATAAATCCGCACAATTTCATCTTGCCCAATCTCGTAGCGACGAGAAGCGAATGGAGGAAGCATTAAAAGCACTTACACAACTTCAGGTTCAACCAAATACTGCGGAACAGGTACAAGCGGTACCAATAAACGGAACTAGTAAATTTTCCACATCAACCTAGTACTTTTGAAAATTTATCTGTTTAACAGGAAAATCATATAAAAACCTTAACAGACTTGATTCGTTGCAGCTAGAAATGGCGTTTAACAGCCTCAGTTTTAAGATTGAATATTGTATTGATGAGGTACTTTTATTGTCTATATACTAAACTATCGCATTGATGACATACGCACACTTGTCATTGAGAGGGCGTTCTACCCAAGAATGAAAATTACTGAAGAAAATTGGCGCCCGTGGCAATCTCCATCTATCTCTATACTTTCCAAAGAGTGATCTCGTATTCGTAGGTTGGATCGAGCCTCTTCGGGTGAAATCCAACAATGGGAATAGTGGATTATATTTATAAACATTTGTCCCTGTGAGCAGCACCGCAAGTCATCTCTCAAAGTTCTTATCAATATTAGGAAAAGTGACCGCTTGCCTCCTCGCAACAACGCTAACGATCATCCGCCATTTAAAATAATAGGTGCGCTGTTGCTGCGGGTGGCAAGCGCTTACATGAACGTAAATAGCTGCAAAAATAGCTCACTAGTTCGACCCAATGTTGGATTTCGCCAAAAGGCTCGATCCAACCTACGAAGACTACGGGAACAATCTTCTAGATCAATCTTCCGAGGGGATAGTGGAACTAGATGGAAATTGCCACGGGCGCCATATTTTTCCAGTAATTCTTGTTCATAGGTAGAACGCCCTCGCAATGACAGGAAGAGAGTAGGCCATATATGAGTGTATGCCCTCACCCTACCCCTCACACATTCGATTTGGATAGGGATGTAGGATGAAATTACTTTTTTGGCTACGATTCGTACAAATGCGCTTCTACAAACCATAAATATTGATCGATGCCGCGGACAATTTCAGTGAATATATCGGCCGTAACTTGATCATTGAGTGTTGATGATTCATCAATGGCTTGTCTGCACAATGAGCCAAATGTAGATAAGGATTGCGCGATTGCTTCTAAGTGTTGATCACCATCAACAATAGTCTCCGGATAAGCATCTAATGAAGTATTTTTTGCAACCACAGGAATGGTACCTTTTGCATAACCACCGAGTGCCATAATGCGCTCAGCAATTAAATCGATATATTCAATTG
>CAYSGV010000323.1:0-3381 GCA_964430685.1 uncultured Gammaproteobacteria bacterium | reverse complement strand
AGCAAGTGCCGTACAACCTAAGAAGGGCGCAAAAAAACTGGCTAGACCGACCAAACTTGCTTCTTTCCATTTCAATTTGAAGATTTTCGGGTCAAGTTCTGCACCCGCTAAAAAGGTTAATAAAATGGCACCCGTGCCAGCTAAGAATTGTACCCATGTGGCACTCACATCAAGAAAGGATAACCCCAACCACGTCACTATGATGCCTTGGGCAATAATACCGACAATAATTTCAGAAAGCGCAGTTGCCATGCGCAGCCAAACCGACATCACTGTAGCAATTAAAGCTACACCAATCCACAATGCTGCTTGTGTAAGTATTTGTTCCATTTATGAAAATCCCTAATGTAATTTTACACGATGAATTATTCAGCTTTACCATATTTTAGACGGTTTTTAGTAAAATACCTGTGGGGGTAAAAAGTTTGACAGGGCTATAGGTTTGGTTTACTTCAGGGTCAGCATATCTTTAACCAATGCTAATTGATATAATTCCATTCACGATACAGAAGTATACTATGTGCGATAATGGTGGTATTAACGGGATAAAAAGAGGAAAGAAATATGAAATTTAATAAAGTGACTGCGATAATTCAGGAATGTTGTTTACAAGATGTTGAAAAAAGGCTCAGACAAATTAGTGTACGTGGTATTAGTGCTTCCAAGGTAACAGGATATGGTGAATATGCTAATTATTTCACGCAAGATTTAACAACCAGTCACGTTAAAATTGAAATTTTTACCATCGAAGCTAAAGTTGAAAAAATTGTGGCTGCTATTATGGAAATAGCACACACGGGAACGGAAGGAGACGGGATTATCGCAATACAACCGGTTGAAAAAATATTTCGTATCAGAACAAAGAGTGAAATCTTGCCAGATAATTTTTGAAGGTTAAATTATCTACAATTACTGTATTGACTGTATAAATTTTCTGAAAAAGGAAAAATGCTCATGGATGATGATCAACGACACTTACCTAAAGACATAACCAAAAATAAGAATCGTTATTGTAGCTCAAAATGGATAATCACTTTTGTTGCTATAGCAATTTTCATCACGATTCCTATTTTATATTTTTACAATAAAAACATAGGTTATGCTATCAATGTATTAATCTTATTACCGCTATTACTATGCTTATTAATGTGTGTCATGTTAGGTCACAAAAAGAAAAATAAGCCAAAGGATTAAACTTTAGACTTTGTTATTAATTTAAAGTAATCGGATGATTATCATTCTAACATATAGCATTTAATTGAATTGATTGCTTTAACAATCGGGATCAGTTTATTAATCTGATCCATACGCAATGAAGACTTTGGAGTAAAATTTGCAAAAATTTTTGGCACTATTGCTTCAGTTTTTTCTATTATTGCCATTGTATTTACAATTTATGATGCTGTTTTTATGCGTTATGAGATAAACATGCTTATGATGGATATACATATGAGGATGCAAAGCAAATGAATCCGCAATTACACCAGAAGAATCCCTCTGGTTTTCTGAAAGAAAATAATCTTTATACTTGCCCGATGCACCCAGAGATTATTCAAGACCATCCCGGTGAGTGCCGTAAATGTGGTATGGCACTAGAGCCCAAAACCGTCTCAACAGATGTGGCTGCAAATAACGAGTTAATTGATATGTCACGGCGCTTCTGGATCAGTGTTGTTTTAACCTTACCACTTGTACTTCTTTTTATGGGTATACATATTTTTAATATTGCGCAAATAAAACCTTCTCTCTCTTCTCGTCTTTCTTCCTGGTTACAATTTATATTGGCAACACCTGTTATTCTATGGTGCGGTTGGCCACTTCTTAAACGTGGTTGGACTTCTATTATTGAACGTCATTTAAATATGTTTACCTTAATCGCTTTAGGCGTTGGTATTGCATATATTTATAGCATCGTTGCATTATTGTTACCTAACCTATTTCCAATGTCATTTCGGTCAGCAAATGGTGAGGTAAATCTTTATTTTGAAGTTGCGGCTGTCATCACAGCACTTGTTTTAATGGGGCAAGTATTAGAATTGCGTGGGCGTGAACGTGTAGGGAATACAATACGCGCATTACTTCATTTAGCACCAAGAATCGCCATGAGAATACGTGATGACCACAGCGAAGAAAAAATTCCTTTGGAACAAGTGCAAATGAATGATCATCTTCATGTACGACCAGGAGAAAAAATTCCAGTCGATGGTAAAGTGATTCAAGGTCATAGTACTGTCGACGAATCCATGATCACGGGCGAACCCATTCCAGTCGAAAAAGAGCTGGATTCACCGGTGATTAGTGGCACACTTAATCTATCAGGTAGTTTTATCATGCGTGCCGAACGTGTTGGCAGTGAAACATTGTTAGCACAAATTGTACAACTGGTTACCGAAGCACAATATTCGCGCGCACCGATTCAACGATTAGTTGATACTATCTCTGGATATTTTGTGCCAGCGGTTGTCATCATTGCAGTGGTCACTTTCTTTACATGGACAACTTTTGGCCCAGCTCCGGCAATGACTTATGGTTTGATTTCTGCCATTTCGGTACTCATTATTGCGTGTCCTTGCGCATTAGGTTTAGCCACACCCATGTCAATTGTCGTTGGTGTAGGTCGAGGTGCTCAAGCAGGCATTCTGATTAAAAATGCAGAAAGTTTAGAAATCTTTGAAAAAGTGAATACCTTAGTCATCGATAAAACAGGGACGCTCACTATAGGTAAACCAACTGTTAGCAAAATTATTCCTGCACCAGAATTCGATGAAAATCAAATTTTATCGTTGGCTGCAAGTATTGAGCATCACAGTGAACATCCCTTAGCTGGTGCAATTGTAAGCGCAGCGAAGGAGCGATCGCTCACATTACAAAATGTTAGCGATTTTGCAGCAGAAGTAGGAAAAGGCGTAAGTGGTATCATTAACGAAAAAAAAGTTGTTTTAGGAAATATGAAACTATTAGAATTACTTGCTATTCAACCAGGTTCTTTTACAGAGAAAGCAAATACACTACGCTGTGAGGGTGAAACTGTGATGTTTGTTGTTATCGATAATCAGGTTGCTGGACTAATCAGTGTCAATGATCCGCTAAAAGAGTCAACACCCACCGCACTTAAACTGTTACGTCAAGAGGGAATTCACATCATAATGGTCACCGGCGACAATCATACCACAGCAGAAGCGGTTGCAAAAAAATTGAGCATTGAGGCCATCGAAGCAGAAGTGTTACCGAATCAAAAAAACGAAATTATTAAGCGTTTAAGAAAGCAAGGCCATATTGTAGCCATGGCTGGTGATGGTATTAATGATGCTCCTGCATTAGCAGAAGCAGATATTGGCATCGCCATGGGAACAGGAACGGATGTCGCTATGCAAAGCGCAG
>CAYSGV010000322.1:0-3393 GCA_964430685.1 uncultured Gammaproteobacteria bacterium | reverse complement strand
TAACACAACATCACAATCAATTTTACCTTCTTGTTTGACTTGTTCAGCAAGTTCTTCAAAGCCAACAATTTGTGCACCATTTGCTTTGGCGATATCAGCCTGGTCGCCACGCGCAAATACAGCAATACGTTTGCCACTGCGGCCCGTGCCATGTGGGTAAACGATGCGGCCACGTACATTTTGGTCTGATTTCTTAGCATCTACACCTAGCCTGACGGCAACGTCCATACTCTCAGTAAACTTAACCTTACTTAACTCGATGCTTAATTTGATACCGTCTTCAATTGGGTACAATTTACCAGGCACTACGCGGCCTTCAGAAGCACGTTGACGTTTTGTTAATTTATTACGCATTATTCAACTCCTTCCACATCGACACCCATACTGCGTGCAGTGCCAGCAACAGTGCGCATCGCTGCCGCTAAATCTGTTGCAGTTAAATCAACCATTTTCTGACGAGCAATTTTTTCAACTTGAGCCCGAGACAATTTGCCCACTTTAACTGTGTTGGGCGTACCACTGCCTTTAGCGATGTTCAATTCTTTAATGATTAATACGGCAACCGGTGGTGTTTTAGTAATAAAGGTAAAACTACGATCCGCATAAACAGTAATAACAACAGGCACGATCATGCCCGCATCAACTTCACCTTTTTTAACTAAAGCTTCTGTATGCGCATTGAACGCTTTACAGAATTCCATGATGTTTACACCATTTTGACCCAGTGCTGGACCAATTGGAGGGGCAGGATTTGCCTGAGTTGCTTTGATATTTAATTTAATATAAGCAGTTACTTTTTTTGCCATTCACTATACTCCTATGGGTATTAACGCATCACGAGATGCTCCCCGTTTTAATTTTTAAAATCCTCTCGCCTTCTCATACTCGGCGGCCTCCTTTTTAAAGGGGGTCGACGCCCTCAGGCGACAGGGGAATTTTACGCTTTCTCTACTTGACTAAATTCAAGCTCAACTGGGGTTGATCGTCCAAAAATAAGTACGGCGACTTTTAATCGGCTCTTCTCATAATTAACTTCTTCAACCACACCGTTAAAGTCTGCAAATGGACCCTCGGTAACACGCACCACCTCACCCGCTTCAAATAAGACTTTGGGTTTGGGTCTGTCTGCACCTTCTTGAATACGATGTAAAATTAAATCGGCTTCTTCCGCACTGATGGGTGTTGGACGCTCACGTGATCCACCAATAAAACGCCGTACACTCGGTACACTTTTAACTAAGTACCATGTTTGATCGTTCATTTCCATATGAACCAAAACATAACCAGGAAAAAATTTACGTTGACTGCGCCGTTTTTGGCCACTCTTCATTTCAACAATTTCTTCGGTAGGTACGATGATATCGCCAAACAGATGCTCAAGACCATTTTCTCGGATTCGACGTTGTAACATGTCAACGACCCGATTTTCATGGCCTGAAAGCACTTGAACAGCATACCAGTGCTGTTTTGCATTTTTTTCTGTGTCTACGGGGGCATTTGGCCCTTGCTGTTCGCTCATGTACTACCTATATAATTCTAGCGATCAGAAACAAATTTCAAACGCGGAAGTATACCGCGCTATGATTCAATCGTAAATGACTGGTTTAGTTGGTTAACAAGCTAACAATTTTAATTAAAATTGTATCAATACCCCAAACAATCAATGCAATGATTGCCACAACGACGATAACCACAAATGTACTTTGTAAAGTTTCAGCCCGCGTTGGCCAAACCACTTTATACATTTCATTGGCTGCTTCCCGCACAAATGCATAGCTGCGGCGCCCAAGCTCAGTTAACATCAGTAAACCAGCAACGGCGCCAAGCACAACAATCCAGCCGGCAAATCGCACAGGCACAGCCAACTCATTGAAATAATAATGCGCCCACAATGCTGCAATCAGTATTGCGCCCGCTAATATTTCGACGAAGCGATCTAACCAAACTTTCTGTATCTTCACTTTATTATTCATTTGCCTACTTACGCTGGCAGGCCAGGAGGGACTCGAACCCCCAACCTGCGGTTTTGGAGACCGCTGCTCTGCCAATTGAGCCACTGGCCTATACCTTTTTATTCTACAATTTCAGTAACAACACCCGCACCAACGGTATGACCGCCTTCACGAATAGCAAATTTGAGACCTTGCTCCATTGCAATGGGTGCAATCAATGTTACAACCATGTTGATATCATCACCAGGCATAACCATTTCCACGCCATCTGGCAATTCAACTTTACCGGTAACGTCTGTTGTACGGAAATAGAATTGTGGCTGATAACCTTTAATAAATGGCGTATGACGGCCACCTTCTTCTTTGGTCAACACATAAACTTGCGCTTTGAATTTAGTGTGTGGCGTTACGGAGCCTGGTTTAGCCAAAACTTGACCACGTTCAACTTCTTCACGCTTGGTACCACGTAATAACACACCTAAGTTATCACCCGCTTCACCTTCGCTCACTAATTTGCGATAAGTTTCCACGCCGGTAACAGTACTTTTTTGTGTAGGATGTAATCCGATGATTTCAATTTCATCACCAATTTTGACTCGTCCACGTTCTACTCTTCCTGTGACCACTGTACCACGGCCGGTAATGGTTAATACGTCTTCAATAGGTAACAAGAATGGTTTATCAGTATCACGTTGTGGTGATGGGATATATGAATCCAGTGCTGCCAGCAATTTAGCAATCGCTTCTTCACCTAATGGACCTTTGTCACCTTCTAATGCTTTCAACGCCGAACCAGTAATAATTGGCGTATCATCACCAGGGAAACCATAAGTATTTAATAAGTCACGCACTTCCATTTCAACTAATTCAAGCAATTCAGGATCATCGACCATGTCTGCTTTATTGATAAATACAACAATATAAGGCACACCTACTTGGCGCGCTAACAAAATGTGTTCGCGTGTTTGTGGCATTGGACCATCGTTTGCTGAAACAACCAAGATAGCGCCGTCCATTTGTGCAGCACCGGTAATCATGTTCTTGATGTAGTCGGCATGTCCAGGGCAGTCTACGTGTGAATAGTGACGCTTGTCTGTTTCATACTCAACGTGAGCTGTATTAATGGTAATACCACGTGCTTTTTCTTCTGGTGCTTTATCAATTTGACCATAATCTAAAAAGTCAGCTTTACCATGGTCGTGTTGGACTTTGGTAATCGCCGCAGTTAATGTTGTTTTACCATGATCAACGTGACCAATCGTACCCACGTTTAAATGTTCTTTTACTCGTTTATATTCACCTTTACTTGCACCCATAAAACCTCCTCAATTACAAAACTCAAAAATTTCAGTACTAACCCTTGATAACCTGGTGCCCACAACCGGGCTTGAACCGGTGACCTCTTCCTTACCAAGGAAGTGCTCTACCACTGAGCTATGTG
>CAYSGV010000321.1:0-3468 GCA_964430685.1 uncultured Gammaproteobacteria bacterium | reverse complement strand
CGTACAAGCACACAGTTTGGTAAAAACAGTAATCGTAGTTTTTCATTTGCAGGTAAAAGTCCTGCACAACAGATTACAGCTGAATTGCAAAATCGTTTAACGAGCAATTTAGATACACTAGGTAATTTTATTGAACAGCAACAAAATGCTATTCAAAAACAATTAGCCAACACCAAAAGCTTTTTTAACAAAGTTCAAGCTAAGGCAAAATCAGCGCGTGTAAAGAGCAGCAAAGCAGCAGCCCGTGTACGTAGTTCTGGTTCTAGCAAAGTTGCCAGAAGCAATTTTACGCAAGCAAACAAGCAGTTTAATGCTGCTTCCAAAGAAGCTGCACAATGCGGCAATAAGTTGGAATTCTTAACAAACCAATTGCAAGCAATTAAATTAATTGCCACGAAATTTGATAATTTGGTGAACACGGTAACAACAACCGCGGCAAAATGGGAAAAAGAAACCGGCCAAAAGAAGAAAGCTCCTTCACGCAAAAGTAAAAATTCATTGAGTCGCAAACAAAATGCAACCAAAAGTCCATGGAGTTTTGATCAATTTGGTTTAAGCTACAACCGTGGAAATCATGCAGCAAATCGTTTTCTTGAATCAGCAACTCATTAATCAAGAAATCGTTTTTTTAAGTTTAGATAAACCCAATGCATTGCGAGATGCATTGGGTTTTTTTATTTTAAACCTAAATTCGGCAGTTGGTCGCGGTTTATAACGTAACAGATTGGTATATATCGCGTAGTAAAATTTGCGTGGTCACCTGATTGGTGATGAGTCAAATTTTTACATAGCGAGATATATCAAAATGTTTCGTTAGAAATTGTGATCCAACTGCCGAATTTAGGTTAAAGTGTTGGTGTTGTCGTTCTTGCCGCATAACGTGCTTGTGCTGCTTGTAATTCCGTTAGATGTTCTCGCATGCTTGGCATAGAGGGTCGTAATGGTACCACTGACAATCTTCGGGTACGCAAACTTTCAGTAGGCGCTATGCTGTAAGATTCTGGGCCACTAGCTGCGGAAGCATTATTTGTTGGAGCTGGCGAGGCATCTTCAAATAACCGTGACATGGGCATATCGCCACCATTCTCTGGTTCATCATTTTGAAAATCTTCTCTCGTTGCTAAGCCACTCATCTCTTCATAACTTTGTGCTTCGGGTGTGCAGCAACATTTAATTGTATTGCAAATTCCCTTGATACTGGTGCCCAAAGCTGCCAAGCCCCAACAAACAGCGATCCCAACTAAGAGTTTAGATCCAAAACCAAAAGCAAAAACGGCTCCAAGTGCGGCACCACCAGTATAAAGCATTAGCAGTACCAATAATGCGGAGCCTATAAACCATAGAGTAGGGTTTAACCAAGAGCGGGATGCTGTTGCATCATCAGTTGTTTGTGGTAAATGTGAATAATTTGCAAATGCATGATCTAAAAGCTCACTGGTGTAGGTTCGTAAGTCTACATTTAGTTTTTCATGGGTATAATCTTGATAATCTGTTTCGTTGGGTTCTAATTTACCCAACGCTAAAAATGTTTTGAGTAATTCAAGGTTTCTTAAGATATCGATAGGGTTCACATAGTAACCAACATAACACTGATCAATGTCGTTACCTTGTAACTGAAACAGTGCTTCAAATTGTTGTTTCCGCACGGGGTTGCTTGCTAACTGCGATTGGTAGAAACGATAAACTTCCGGAGGGATATAGACGATGAGATAATCATCAGCTGGATTAAAATCAGATGCAGCGCTAGATGATTCGGGCATAACGTAATCAGCATGCCGAAAATAGATATCGATAATGTGTTTTTGTTCACCGATTTTTATAAAATACCGCATGGCTTGCCTCTTTTGTTTAATTAATTGATAAATTTGTTTTCGTTGTCTTGATTATGTTCTAAACTTAATGCTTCGTATAGCTTTCACCTAATTTACAAGGATGATCAGTATGGCTAAAGCATCCCCACACCGACGTTCAGTCTATGTTGTTGGCGGCTTACGCACACCGTTTTTAAAAGCATTGGGTCGGCCCAATCCGTTTCCAGCTGCTGACTTGGGCGTGCATGCAGCACGTCAATTGTTTGGCCGTTATGCCATTGAACCTACCGATATTAATGAAGTAATCGTTGGCTGTGTCATGCCGCAAGCAAGTGAAGCGAACATTGCTCGTATTATCGCATTACGTTTGGGCTGTGGTTTTAAAGTGCCAGCCTGGACCGTACAACGTAATTGTGCATCAGGTTTGCAAGCACTCGATAGCGCCAGTATAAATATATTCAATGGAATCAGCAAATTAGTGCTGGCTGGCGGTGTGGAAGCGATGAGTTATGCTCCACTTATTTTGAAACCACAGCTCAGTGGGGCTATTGCAGATTTTCGTCTGGCACGAAGCTTCGGTGCACGCTGGCAGGCCATTAAACGATTAAGACTAAAAGATTTGCCGCCTGATATAGCCTTGATCCAAGGTTTAACCGATCCTGTTGTTAGCTTATCGATGGGGCAAACGGCAGAAATTCTAGCGAAGAAATTTAATATTTCGCGCAATGCAATGGATGAATTTGCAATAGAAAGTCATCAACGTCTGGCTAAAGCCGTGGATGCTGGCTCTTTTGCAGAAATTGTTCCAATTTATGATGCTGCGGGCCATGTTTTTGATGCCGATAATGGTTTAAGACGTGATACCAGTATGGAAAAATTAGCCAAGTTAGCACCGATTTTTGATAAACGTTTTGGCCAAGTTACGGCGGGAAATAGTTCACAGGTTACAGACGGTGGCGCATTTTTAATCTTGGCTGATAGTGACATGATTAAACGCTATCAATTACCCGTTATCGCGCGAATTGTGGATGTAGAATGGGCAGGTGTAAATCCAGCTGAAATGGGTTTAGGGCCGGCGCATGCAATTGCTCAATTACTGAATCGGCAAAAACTAAAAATTGATGAAATTGACTACTGGGAAATTAATGAAGCTTTTGCAGCCCAAGTTTTAGCGGTATTACAAGCATTAGATGATAAACATTATTGCCATGAGCATTTAGGTTTAAGTCGTGCAATGGGTGCTATTGATCGGGCGCGTTTAAATGTAGATGGTGGTGCAATTGCAATGGGACATCCAGTGGGGGCCAGCGGTGCACGCATAGTCTTGCATCTATTAAATATTCTAGAGCGCAATAATGCAAAATTAGGTGTGGCTTCTTTATGCATCGGCGGTGGTCAAGGTGGCGCCATGCTCATTGAACGAGTGACGGAGGTAGAAGAATGAGTGTGAATCACAAATACCAACACTGGCGAACAGAACTTGATAATGAACATATTTTATGGCTGTATTTTGATAGGCACGATGCATCGGCGAATACATTTAATACAGAAGTGTTTGCAGAATTAACATTGATTATTGCCGAGATCAAAAAAAATAAAAAATATCGCGGTGCCAACATGCGCTCAGGTAAACCAGACGGTATTGCTGGCGCTGATA
>CAYSGV010000320.1:0-3474 GCA_964430685.1 uncultured Gammaproteobacteria bacterium | reverse complement strand
ACCTACTTGTGAGGATACGCATAACGTGCCACGCGTTGTCTCTGGTATAAATACCATTTCGATACGGTTGCCATCTGCTAACTGTAAAATCCATTTTTGTGTACCATCGTTGGAAAGATGATGATGCGCAATTTTGGGTAACTCAATTGTTGCGTTTTCATGCAAAAATTCACGTAACGCTTTGCTTATATTCGTCATCAAAGCAAAATCGGTTACACCAAAATAATGGATCCATTTTAAGATTTGCACTGCACGGTACGGTTTTTCGTTTTGTTCACTAAACCACTGTACTAAACCCGCACGGTCAAAATCTAATAAGTTAACTTTTTGTCCATTCATTTTACTTTGATCCAAAAATTTCCTCAGCTTTGAAAAAATAGGGAATTTCTGTTGCAGCTGTTTCTGGGCTATCTGATCCATGAATGACATTGGCATCAATACTGTCAGCAAACTCTGCACGAATTGTACCTGGTGCTGCCGCTTTGGGATCTGTTGCGCCCATTAAATCGCGGAGACGTACAATTGCATTATCCCCTTCCAATATTTCGATCATTACCGGACCACTAATCATGAAATTGACTAAGTCTTTGAAAAAACCACGTTCTTTATGGACCGCATAAAAGCCTTCTGCTTGGGTTCGGCTTAAATGCATCATTTTTGCTGCAATAATGCGTAATCCAGCAGCTTCAATCTTGGTATTGACCGCCCCGATGATGTTTTTTCCAACTGCATCTGGTTTTAAAATCGTTAATGTTCTCTCAATTGCCATAAAGTTCTCCATTTTGAGTTATTGTTCGGGTTAAAAAGACCCAAATTTGATTAAAGTTCGAAATTATACTGGATTTTATGGCATTACTAAAGGTCAACTGTAGCCTGATGCACCATCAAAAATATCAATGAAATCATTCCCCTCTTCGTAGAATGGACTAAGGAGCTTGCGCTCCTTAGTCCGCGCTACAAAATCCATCACTAAAATCAGGCCCGAAGGACCACGAGCCATTCCTTTAATAACCAACCCAATTAGAGAGGGTAACGATAATTATTTTGAGCAAATAAAGCGCAGGAGGAAGGACGACGACGAGCCATTCCTTTAATAACCAACCCAACCAGAGGGGGTAACGATAATTATTTTGAGCAAATAAAGCGCAGGAGGAGGGACGACGACGAGCCATTGCTCAAAATAATTATCGTTACCCTTTACCCCCATCACCCCATATCACCCCACTGCACTTGCAAACAACCCAATACCACTGGCGCAACGGTCTCCGTACGTAAGATACGTGGACCTAAGTTAACCTTGATAAATTGATTTGCCGTTGCAAGCTTCACTTCTGCATCAGAAAAACCACTTTCAGGTCCAATGAGTAAAATAACCGATGCAGAAGACTTATCGAAATTCTTTAAAGATTTGTTACTACCTGGTTCAAAAATAAAACGTAACTCATTTGTGGGCGAATTATTTTGCAACCATTCTGTGAACGTTGCTATGGGTTGCAAAATGGGGCAATCACAACGACCACTTTGCTCACTAGCGCTGATCATGATAGCTTGCCAATGATCACAACGACGTTGCCAATCTTTAGGTACTCGGCCTCCTTGGCAATATTCAGCCACAATGGGTGTAATGGAAGATACACCCAACTCCGTTGCTTTTTGAATGGTATAATCCATGCGTTCACCACGCGAAATACCTTGCAACAAATGTGTGGTTAATTTTGATATAGGAATACCAGGATTAAATTCCCTCACCTGTGCGATGACTTCTTTTTTATGAATGGCTTCGATGTATGCATTAAATTCACCGCCTTGACCATTAAACAAAATAATTTTTTCACCAACACGCAAACGCAGCACATTCGTTAATCGATGTGCAATAGCATCAGTAAAAGTAATTGTAGTACCTGATTGTAAAGGTGAAGGATAATAGATGCGTGATAATAGCATATTTGAAAGACCCTCATCCGGCATCTATACCTTCTCCCGCCAACGAGCAGGAGAAGGAGTTCTTATCTGTATAACGAATCATTTCAACACGTTCCAACTCATCCAGAGAGGCTAGTGTTTTTTGAGGTTTTAGTTTGTGGCAAATAAAGCGTAGGAGGAGGGACGACGACGAGCCATTGCAACAAACCAAAACCTCAAAAAACATTAGCCTCTACCATCTAGCGAGCCATTGCTTCAAATATAAATAACCTAAATCTCTATCCCTTAATACCGATAATAATCCGGCTTATACGGACCATTTACAGGTACATTCAAATATTCCGCTTGTGCTTTAGTCAACCGAGTTAAATTTGCACCCAATCGCTTTAAATGCAGCATGGCTACTCGTTCATCTAAATGTTTTGGTAACACGTGCACACCAATTGGATATTTTTTTGCGTTCGTCCACAATTCTATTTGTGCGAGCACTTGATTGGTAAATGAAGTCGACATCACAAAACTTGGATGCCCCGTGGCACAACCTAAATTAACTAAGCGTCCTTCTGCTAAAACAATAATTCGTTTGTTGCCCGGTAATAAGATGTGATCAACTTGTGGTTTAATATTTTCCCATGGATATTTGCGCATAGCTTCAATATCAATTTCATGATCAAAATGACCAATATTACAAACAATGGCTTGATCTTTCATTTTGAGCATATGATCATGCGTAATGACTTGCACACAACCTGTTGCGGTAACAAAAATATCAGCAATTGGTGCTGCTTCATCCATTGTCACAACTCGATAACCTTCCATTAAAGCTTGCAACGCACAGATGGGATCAATTTCTGCAACCAAAACTGTAGCACCCAATGCACGCAATGATTGCGCACATCCTTTGCCCACATCACCATAACCTAAGATCATGGCAGTTTTGCCAGCAATCATTACATCTGTTGCGCGTTTGATACCATCCAATAAAGATTCTCTACAACCATATAAATTATCAAATTTCGATTTGGTTACTGAGTCATTCACATTAATTGCTGGCGCTTTAAGCAAACCTTGCGCATGCATTTCATATAAACGATGTACACCGGTTGTGGTTTCTTCAGAAATGCCTTTAATATCCGTTAACATTTCGGGACGTTGGCGATGCAGGTAGGTGGTTAAATCGCCACCATCATCCAATAACATATTCGGCCGCCAACCATTAGGGCCTGCAATAGTTTGTTCAATGCACCACCAATATTCATTTTCAGTCTCACCTTTCCAAGCAAACACAGGAATATTTGCCGCAGCGATTGCCGCCGCCGCATGATCTTGAGTCGAAAATATATTACAAGAAGACCAACGCACTGTGGCGCCAAGCGCCACTAAGGTCTCGATGAGCACTGCTGTTTGAATGGTCATATGTAAACAGCCAGCAATACGTGCACCTTGCAACGGTTTTTGATTCCCATATTCAGCACGTAACGCCATCAATCCAGGCATTTCGGTTTCCGCAATACGAATTTCTTTGCGTCCCCATTCAGCCAAACTGATATC
>CAYSGV010000319.1:0-3475 GCA_964430685.1 uncultured Gammaproteobacteria bacterium | reverse complement strand
ATAATCTCTTGCTGTTTATGTCATATAGCTAGTGTTAACAATGCATCAACACCCATAATGAGACATAAAGGTGACTGTGGAAATTCTTCACGCAATGATTTTAATGTAAGTAAAGTATAAGAAGGTGTATCGCGTTGAATTTCACGAGTGTCTAATATAAATCCTGGTTGCGCTGCTAAAGCTAGATGAAGCATATCCAGTCGTTGTTGCAGCGAAGCAATTGGTGTGCTCCGATGTACGGGTTGTTTGCAAGGGATAAAACGGATCTCTTTACAATTAACTTCTTCGTAGACTTCCAAAGCAGTGCGCAAATGACCGTGGTGTATGGGATCAAAAGTGCCGCCAAGTATACCAATTGGTTTTTCCAGCTGTTGCATCTTAAATTCCTTGTCTGGAATAATTGAATGGATCACTGCTCGATTGTGTGAGTGCATTGATCAGGGTTAAAAAGATTTCTTCTTTTGGTTCGGCTACGGCAAGACAAAGCATGGTTAAATTTAGCCAACTATAATCGTATTTTGTGCTTTTAATGATTCTGTCAATTGCACTACAAGTGCTAAGCAAATTTTGCCAAAACTGTAATTGCGGTTGACGTTTAAGCGCGGCTTGATACAACGACATTTGTTTAGGGAAAATAGCTAGCGATTTTGCTATAGCAGAGTATTGATTTGCTGGTTGTTCAGCTAAAGCACATAGCCGGCGTAATTCACGTGCCAAAATACCTAAGATTAAAAGTGGCTCCAGTGCATTTTTCTGTAAATGTTCAACGATTTTGAGTGAACGTTGCGTTTTTCCAGCCAAGCAACACTCAGCTAAAGTAAACGCATGAAAATGACTGTGATCAGCTAAAGTATATTTTAATTGTATGTCAGTAAGTGGCTCATTACCAAATTGTAACGCCAGCTTTTCAATTTCTTGATGAGCAGCTAATAAATTTCCTTCGGTATATTCTGCAAGCAAGCGTATGCCATTAGCCGTTAACTGTAAATTGCGTGCTTGAATATTTTTATTTAGCCAAGTTAAAAATGCTGCTGGTGATAATGGCCAAATACTAATGTGCACACCGTGGTTGGCTAGTAATTTGCAGCATGTCGATTGTTCTATTTTTTTTTCTAATTTAGGCGTAGTGAATACAAGAATGGTTGTCAGGGATGGGTTTTTGACATACTCAGTTAACAATTCAACCAGAATTGTCTGATTCAATTGCGCTAAGCTAACATCAATTAATAAAAGGCGCTTGGGCTCAAAGAGTGAACCTGTTTTTGCGTCCGTGAATACATTCGACCAATTATATTCACTATTTAATTGCAATCGTTGACTAACATAACCTGCTAATTTACCAGCGGCGCTAATTTGGCTGCTTGCTTCCATTATTAATAAAGGTTCGTCACCACTAATTAAATATAATGGTGCTAATTTATTTTTGAGCGCAGCCGATAATTGATCCAAATTAATTTTCATAATATTCGGCTTGCTGGTAACGTTTTAATACTTTATTGATTTCTGGTGCGCTGATTTGCAATAAAATGAGCGTTACCGCATCATCATGCATTTCCGCTTCAAGTAAGGTGCGATCATTGTAGGTTCCTAAGAGATTATCCATATTTTGATTATAGGTACGCACAATTTCAACATTGCGTGGTTGTACAATGATTTCGCCTAATGGACCTTTCATTTGATATACAATCGTATAATTAATTTGTATTTGACGAATGCGGGCATTTAGTGCAATGGTTAAAATGGTTTCATCCGTTTTTTCTGATAGGACTTGTATTGTAAAGCGATCGGGTTTGACATGCTCGCTTACTTCTGCGCCATAGCGTTTGAGTCGTTGCGTGAGTTTTTTGCTAAAATCATCATATGGGCTAGCGGTTTCCAAGGCGATTTTATGCAATTCAGTTGGATAGCGCACCAAATCTCCGCGTGTAAAAGAACAACCATAAAGTAGTGTTGCCAGCATGAAGACTAATGATGTTAGGTGTAATATATATTTATTCATCAAATGCCCTTATTTACCCCGTGTAAAATTCTTGCAATGCAAAAATCACTCCGCCTCGCTTAACGCTCGACGCCCCCCTTTAAAAAGGGGGTGAAAATATAGCAAAGTATCCGACCTACGAAGTACTCGTTACCACATTAACGAGTTTACCCGGAACAATTACAACTTTTTTAATTTGTTGTCCATCGAGGTAACGCGAAAAAGTTGCATCCGATTGTAAGAGCTGTTGCACTTGTTGTTGGTCAATATTGTTTGCTGCCAATAATTCACCACGTTTTTTACCATTAATTTGTACAACCAAGCGGATTTGGTCAATTTTTGTAATATCACTAACGACTTTAGGAAACTTTGCATTAATGATTGCATCTTGATAACTTAAGGTTTGCCAAAGCACGTGTGTAATGTGTGGAACTATAGGCGCTAATACGCGTAACAAAATGCCTAAACCTTCACGCAGTAAATAAGGTTTGGCATTAGCAATTGCTTGAGCCGATTCCGTCTGGTTTTCTAATTCGCGAATTTCGATTAATAAGTTAAGCATTTTCATTGCGCCACTCACAACCGTATTGAATTGGCAACGATCATAATCGTAACGAACTTGACGCAAAATATCATAAATTTGTCGTCGTAGCTCATGAACTTGTATGGGAGCGGTATCCCAATCGTATGGGATTTTCGAGCAATTTTTATAAGCGCAATTCAGTGATTTTATTTCTTCTGCTTGTGTAGCCACAAACGTCCAGAGTCTTTTTAGAAATCGATATGAACCGTCAACACCACTATCAGACCATTCTAAGGATTGATCCGGCGGTGCTGCAAAAATAGTAAATAACCGCACCGTATCGGCACCAAAACGTTCAATCAATATTTGTGGATCAACAGTATTACCTTTAGATTTGGACATTTTAGCGCCATCTTTTAGCACCATGCCCTGCGTGAGTAAACGGGTAAAAGGTTCATTGGAATTCAGTAAACCAACATCACGCATGACTTTGTGAAAAAACCGTGCATAGAGCAAATGTAAAATCGCATGTTCAATACCACCGATATATTGATCTACTGGTGTCCAATATTGTGCGCGTGCATCCAACATCATTTTATCTTGGTCAACACAACTAAAACGTGCATAGTACCAAGATGATTCAATAAATGTATCAAACGTATCTGTTTCACGCTGAGCGGAGCCGCCACATTTGGGACAATTGGTTTGATAAAATTCTGGCATTGATTTAAGCGGTGAATGTGCACCATCAAATTTAATATCGGTTGGTAAAATAACGGGTAAATCTTTATCTGGAACCGGTACTGCACCGCATTGTGCACAATTGATAATCGGAATTGGTGTGCCCCAGTAGCGTTGTCTTGAAACTCCCCAGTCACGTAAACGATAATGCACTTGTTTTTGACCGAGTTTATTTTCTTCAATATATAGGCTAATTGCTTCGGTCGCTGCTTTAGTTGTTAAACCTGAAAATT
>CAYSGV010000318.1:0-3484 GCA_964430685.1 uncultured Gammaproteobacteria bacterium | reverse complement strand
AATTATTTAGACTACTGTTACTCAAGTATTTATTAAACTTGCCAATCCCTTAAACACAAATAGGTACACATGGACAAACAGCAAATTTCAGCTTCCATACTTGCCGCCGACTTTGCTCGGTTGGGTGAAGACGTCACGCATGTATTACAAGCTGGCGCGGATATGGTCCATGTTGATGTCATGGATAATCATTATGTACCCAACCTCACCTGTGGCCCACTGGTTTGTAGCGCATTACGAAAATATGGAATCCAAGCACCATTGGATGTGCACTTAATGGTCACACCCGTTGATGCATTAATTGTCGAGTTTGCCAAAGCAGGGGCAAATTATTTAACGTTTCACCCCGAGGCAACAAACCACATCGACCGCAGTTTACAACTCATACGCGACCATGGTGTTAAAGCAGGTCTTGCGTTTAATCCAGCAACACCATTGGATTACTTAGAATATGTTATTGATAAAGTTGATATAATCTTATTGATGTCAGTTAACCCGGGTTTTGGGGGCCAAAAGTTTATTGAGCGAACACTCGCAAAGCTCACCGAAGCGCAAACAATCATTAGCCGTAGTGGCCGGGAGATATTGTTGAGTGTTGATGGTGGTGTAAACCCAAATAATATTGGCCAAATTGCAAAAGCCGGAGCCAACATGTTTGTAGTCGGTTCCGCCTTATTTCAATCACCCAATTACGCACAAACCATTGCCCACATGCGCCAGCAATTAACGGGAATCACAAGCCACGAATAATACTAACCATGATTTTAATGATTGATAACTATGATTCCTTCACTTACAACTTGGTACGCTATATTCAAGAATTGCAATTTGAAATCTCGGTTTACCGAAACAATACCCTTTCTCTTGCTGATATCGAACAATTATCACCCAGCCACATCATCCTTTCGCCCGGACCATGTACCCCCTTCGAGGCGGGTATTTGTTTAGAATTGATTCCGCATTTTGCCAACAAAATTCCTATTTTAGGTGTTTGCTTAGGTTTGCAGTGCATTGCGCAAGCATTCGGCGGACAAATCGTGCGTGCAACAGAGGTCATGCATGGCAAAAGTTCTGTCATTTTCCATGATGGTCAACATATTTTTCAAAATATCCCTAATCCATTCCGTGCGGGCCGTTATCACTCTTTGGTTGTTGCTCCGAGCAGTATGCCTGCGTGCTTACAAGTGAGCGCGTGGACTAAAACTGAAACGGGTGAGCGCGATGTGATTATGGCGTTAAGGCATCGCGAATGGGATATTGAGGCAGTACAGTTTCATCCTGAATCAATTTTGACGGAACACGGACACCAAATGCTCAATGCTTTTATCAGTAGAACTAGCTGTCCTAGCCATTTTTAGTTAATATTTCGGCTAATCATTTTCTAGTCTGATAAAAATAAAGGTGTTTCATGAATCATTTTCTTACGCTCACAGATGTCCCTATTGCCAATCAACGTGTCATCATTCGGGAAGATTTTAATGTGCCCATCGAAAATGGCGTCATCACCAGTGATGCACGCATTAAAGCAGCACTTGAAACAATTGAATACGCAAGACAAGCAAAAGCGCGCATTCTCATTTTATCGCATTTGGGACGTCCAACCGAGGGCCAAGTGGATACAAAATATTCACTAGCGCCAGTCGCTAAGCGTCTTGCCGAATTACTTCATACACCAGTACGGCTCATACCCGATTGGTTAGCGGGCATGGAAATTGCTCCCGGTGAAGTTGCGCTAGCTGAAAATGTTCGATTCTTAGCTGGGGAAGCAAAGAACGACGATGCATTGGCACAAAAAATGGCCGCCTGTTGTGATGTTTTTGTGATGGACGCTTTTGCTGTTGCACATCGCGCCAATGCTTCAAGCACTGGTATTGCAAAATATGCACCCATTGCTTGTGCAGGATTATTACTTGCTGAAGAAATTAATGCACTCTCTCAGGCGCTCATCGCCCCCAAACATCCAGTGGTTGCCATAATTGGTGGCGCCAAAGTTTCCACTAAAATGATTGTGCTGTCACAATTACTCAATAAAGTTGATCAGTTAATTGTCGGTGGTGGTATTGCGAATACACTGTTAGCCGCTCAAGGATTTCCTGTTGGTCGTTCATTGGTTGAGTTAGATTTTTTACCACAAGCCAAAGCATTACTGACGCAAGCACAAACGCGTGGTTGTCAGATACCTTTGCCTGTGGATGCAATTGTTGCCAAAGAATTAAGTAAAGACGCCAAAGCAGAAACAAAAGCAATCAGTGCGATTGCTGCGGACGATATGATTTTAGACATCGGCCCACAAACAGAGCTCATTTACCAACAACTCATTAAAACAGCAGGGACCATCATATGGAATGGCCCAGTTGGTGTATTTGAAATTCCACAATTTAGTCAAGGCACCAAGCAACTGGCGCTAGACATAAGTCATGCCGAGGCCTATTCACTAGCCGGTGGTGGTGATACCATTGCGGCTTTAGAGAAATTTGGTTTAGAGAAAAAAATTTCTTATCTATCGACAGGTGGCGGGGCTTTTATTGAATGGATTGAAGGTAAAACATTACCAGCACTCGCAGCATTATCAGAACGTGCAACGTCTATACGCTAGAATATTTATATTCCAAAATCAAAGGAAACTTTTATGTTAAAACGGACCAAAATTATTGCAACGCTTGGCCCCGCCAGTGATAACCGTGATGTATTGCAACAAATGCTCGCCGCTGGTGTTGATGTTGTGCGCGTTAATTTCTCGCATGGTACGGATGAAGAGCATGCGCGACTGATTGAACTGGCACGCGAGTGTGCGGAAGATTTAGGTAAAGAGATTGCGGTATTAGCTGATCTGCAAGGTCCTAAAATTCGCATCGCTCGTTTTCGTGATCAAGAAATTTTCTTAAATCCCGATGATCCATTTACATTAGATGCAGCACTCCCAGCAGATGCGGGTACACAAGAAATGGTTGGTATCGACTATAAAGGCTTACCCAATGATGTTAAATCAGGTGACATTCTCTTACTTGATGATGGCCGCATTGTACTCGATGTTACAAAAGTCAGCGGTACAAAAATTAGCTGTGTGGTTAAAGTGGGCGGCAAATTATCCAATAACAAAGGCATTAATCGCTTCGGTGGTGGCTTATCAGCAAAAGCACTAACAGCGAAAGATCGCGCTGATTTAAAAATTGCCGTTAAATTAAATGCCGATTATATTGCCATTTCTTTTCCGCGCAGTGCTGAAGATATATTAGAAGCGCGAAAATTAATGCGTGAAGCCAACAGCAATGCCGGTATTATCGCCAAAATTGAACGAACAGAAGCCGTTGTCGCCTTGGAAGAAATTATTCGTGCATCCGATGCAGTTATGGTTGCCAGAGGTGATTTAGGTGTTGAAATTGGTGATGCTGAATTACCAGCCGTGCAAAAAAAGATTATTCATTTAACGCGTGAAATGAATAAAACCGTTATCACCGCTACACAAATGATGGATTCGATGATT
>CAYSGV010000317.1:0-3493 GCA_964430685.1 uncultured Gammaproteobacteria bacterium | reverse complement strand
AGTAGTTAAGCTTAAGGAAACCTTAAGAATAGTCTATGGTCATGTTTATTCTATGGCTGGCGAAGGTCGTCTACTATAAGTTCTTTCGTAGCGCGGACTTAGGAGCGTTAGCTCCTAAGTCCGCGCTACAAAGAGTGACACTGTTTAATGAATTTTTTTCGAAGACCCAGGAATCCAGTTCAATTTTTCTTACAAAGACCTTAAGTGTTGTATCTAGCGGTTTATATCTTGTCAAAACGGAACGCCGCGAGATTTGAGCCAGGTTTGCCCATCCTGCCAGCGTTGTAAAAATTCGCGTAAATGCGGTTGGTCGGCGGCCTGTAAATTATCTTTTAATTGTTGTTGCAAAAGCATATATTGTTCTAGAGACAAGTGACCACGGATGTATTCAAAACGTATATAGATGAGATAAGTATTGAGTACATCGGTTTCGCAGTAATCGCGAATTTCATTCAGTTTACCTTGTTTATAATAGTCATAGACCAATGATCCATCCATACCCATTTTTCCAGGTAAGCCTAAGCTTGAAGCCAGTTGATCCAAAGGCGCATAAGCACGTGGATGGTAGGCTGCGAGCACATCCATTAAATCTGTATGGCGTGCGTGGTAGCGATTAACATAATTGTTATAACGAAATTCATTATCGCGATCGCCACTTTCAAAATAGCGATGCGCACTGACTCCATGTAGCAGTGCACGATAATGTAATACGGGTAAATCAAATTGGCCACCATTCCAAGAAACTAAAGTAGGTGTGCGTTTTTCAATCACTTCAAAAAAGTTATGAATAAGTTCGGCTTCAGTTGATTCAGCGAGCCCAAGAGAGCGTACTTTAACTTGTTCATTGGTTGCATAGACAGCGGAGATAGCAATAATTCGATGCATGTGTGGTGGCAAAAAATCACTAGTACTTTCTTGTCTGCGAATGTTGCGAATTGCCTGCACAACTTGTTCATCGTCTATGTCTGTGAAACCATAATAGCGCCGTGCTGCTTCTAGGTCAGGGATTGTTTCGATATCAAAAACGAGTACGTGCATAGGATTTCCGCTTTACTGTCGTTAGATTGACCCGAGCATAGCAATGTACATGATTAGTGTAAAGCCGACTACTACTAGCCCGAGCTTTATTTTTCGTGACATTTTGTGGGGGTGTCGTTAGGATAATGAAAATAGCGAGTTCTAAGGAGTTATTGAAGCATATGCGTATCATCTTACTTGGTCCACCTGGCTCTGGCAAAGGGACGCAGGCCCAATGGATTACTGAAAAATATGGTATCCCCAAAATCTCAACCGGCGATATGTTACGTCACGCTGTCGAAGCAAAAACTGCATTAGGGCTGCAAGCGAAAGCGATAATGGATGCTGGGAAGCTTGTTTCAGATGACCTGATTATAGCGTTGGTTAATGAACGCATGCAGAAACCTGATTGTCAACGCGGCTTTTTATTTGATGGTTTCCCGCGCACCATCGTTCAAGCGGACGCAATCCGGCAGGGTAAAATTACCATCCCCCCAATCGACTATATTATTCAAATTGATGTGCCCGATGGGGAAATCATATCACGTCTGAGTGGACGTTGGCTGCACCAAGCTTCTGGTCGTACCTACCATGATCGTTTTCAGCCGCCGAAGCAGCCTGGAGTGGATGATCTAACCGGTGAAGCTTTAATACAGCGACCAGATGATAAAGAAGAAACAGTGCGCGAACGGTTACAAGTTTATCACCAAGAAACCAAACCATTAAAAGAATTTTTTCAACAATGGCATCGTGAACAACCGGAACTTGCACCAAAATATTTTTTAATTGACGGTTGTGGTGCCGTAGCAGATATACAACAAAGGATTGCAAAAATATTGGAGGGAACGTATGAGTGAGCAAGAGCATCAAACACATTATGCTGGATCAGAACAATTAGCCAATTGGGCAACGCTTACTACAGAGAATTTTGATGAAATAATCGCGCAACATAAAATGATAGTCATCGATTTTTGGGCAGAGTGGTGTGTACCTTGCCGGAATTTTGCTACAACTTTTGTTGCAATAGCCAAACGTTACCCCAATATTTTATTTGCAACAGTTGATATTGAAAATGAAAATAAATTAGCAACAGATTTTGCGATACGCTCAATCCCCTATGTGATGATTATTCGTGAATCAGTAGTTGTATTTGCCGAAAGTGGGGTCATGCCTGAGTCTGCATTAGAAGATTTATTAAAACAAGCAATGTCATTGGATATGGCAACCATACACGAGCAAGCACAAAAACAGATGTCACAGGAAGAATAACATATTTGTTTGTCCTTGGTATGTCATTCACTTAGGTCATAGTATCCCGTAGCGCGGACACGTCCCCAGAAGCTCCTAAATCCGCGCTACAAAGAATCATATAATCTTCGTGGATGTATGAGAAGATAGGATTATTTTGATGCAAACAAAATTGACTCACCAATCTAAATGCGCGGTACTGTTGGTGCATTTAGGAACACCAGAAGCCGCAACAGCAACGGCAATTCGAAAATTCTTGCGTCAGTTTTTATCCGATCCGCGAGTGGTGGAATTACCTCGCGCTATTTGGTTGCCCATCTTATACGGAATTGTATTGCCTTTCCGCCCCAAAAAATTAGTCAAACAATATCAAAAAATATGGTTAAAAGAAGGTTCGCCTTTGCGTGTTTATGCTGAAAAACAAAAAACAGCATTGCAAAAACAAATGCATGTACAATTTGGTGAACAAGTGATCGTCAAGGTAGCCATGTGTTATGGTGAGCCCTCCTTACAGAATGTGTGCGAGCAACTTAGCAAAGCACAGATTGATCGCTGGGTTATCTTACCCCTTTATCCGCAATATTCAGCCACCACCACAGCAGCCGTTTTTGATCTAATCACTAAAGAATTACGTCAATATCGCGATATTCCACAATTACGTTTTGTGAAAAATTATGCTACTCACCCGAGTTATATTCATGCATTGGCACAATCGATTGATCAATATTGGCTACAACATGGGCAAGCTGATCGTTTATTATTTTCCTTTCATGGCATACCTGAACGCAATGTAGCATTAGGTGATCCTTATCCGAAACAATGTCAACAAACGGCTGAATTGGTTGCACAACAATTAGATTTACCAAAAGAAAAGTGGGCTTTCAGTTTTCAATCACGCTTTGGTTCTGCAACTTGGTTACAACCGTACACTGATGAGCTGTTAAAAAAATGGGGCAATGACGGTATAGCAAATGTTTCTGTTATCGCACCTGGTTTCGCTGTGGATTGCTTGGAAACATTAGAAGAGTTGGCGATCTTAAATCAAACATTATTTTTACAAGCCGGCGGAAAACAATATCATTATATTCCTGCACTCAACGATTCTCTTGGGCAGATACAGTTACTTGAACAGCTGATTTTAGAGCAGATAACTAATTGGGTTTAACTTTGGCCTAGAAAAAGAAACCGAGAAGGATCAATTTCAGCATTATCTATAGAAGCAGACAAT
>CAYSGV010000316.1:0-3509 GCA_964430685.1 uncultured Gammaproteobacteria bacterium | reverse complement strand
AACGCCCTCGCAATGACAGGGAACTTTATGATGTTATAACAGAAGTAAAAGATGTGGCATCCCCTGAATAGGACTTCGTAGATGGAGATTGCCACGGGCGACAATGATCATCATGTAATTACATTGCAATGGTAATACGCCCTCGCAATGACAGAAAAGTTGTGGCTCGCAAGAGCAATAAAAAGTAAGAGCTTTACTTTATTGCCCACTATTACGCAGAGCTGTTTGGTCATCGTGCCAACGAGCTACCCATTCGGGTAAGATGGGTGATGCCCCCTGATAATCGACCAATGCCATAATTTCTTCTGGCAATACGGAACCACCAGATTTCTTCAAAAAACGAACTTGTATGATTGCGGTAGCCATCAATTGCTGACGACAAAAAAACTCTTGTTGCACCAAAAATTCTTTTCCGGCCCAACCCAATACATTGGTTACCACAGTAAAGCGGTCAAAGCATTTCAGCGGTTTTTTGAAAAGAATCGTTTCGGCAGTGAGAATAGGAAACCACCCTTTTTTGAGTGTTTTTGCTAATATGCCACTTCGCGACATTAAATCGAAACGGGCAAGATCGAGAATTGATAAATAGCGACCATTATTCATATGCAGATATAGGTCGAGATCAGTTGGCCAAGTGCAAAAAGGGGTAATACAAGGACCGAGCACAGGACAAGCTTTGCGAAATCGGGTGACAATAAAAGCCCAAAGGACTCGAAAGTATAGATTCATGCTTGATCATCCATAATGAAAAAGCCACCTGATGAAATCCCTTCAAAAGGTGGCATTCTCTTTCCCAGAAACAACTTCAAAATAAATGCAAAATAGCATTAATTCTTAATTATAAATATATTATTCAGGCGGTGTTTCTTCACCTGCTTCAGTGCCGCCCTGCTTTTCTTGCTGGATCCGCTGATAAATTTCTTCGCGGTGCACTGAAACATTCTTTGGTGCATTGATTCCAATTCTGACTTGATTGCCTTTGACACCCAATACGGTGACCGTAACATCATCGCCAATAATCAGCGTTTCGCCAATTCGCCTTGTTAAAATAAGCATTCTACTCTCCTTCTCCATTGCTGCTAGAGAACATTTTCCTGCAATAAGTTAGACACTAACACCTTCATTTAGTTGCAGAAAATCGATCCCAACATGCATTCTGCAGCAAAACTCGCAATCAATTAGATACCAATATATCGGACTAACCTTAAGAAAACCTTAAGAGTAGACGATTTGACGCAAAATTTTCTACAAAATGAACTAGCGCACGGGATCAAACTCTTCCGTTGGACCCTGCTCTAGCTTAAACGCAGCATGTAATGCTCTTACTCCTAGTTCCGTGTACTTCTCATCAATCACCACTGAAATCTTAATTTCAGAGGTAGATATCATTTTGATGCCAATGCCCTCATTACCAAGCGTTGTAAACATTTTTGTTGCAATGCCTGGGTGTGAACGCATGCCCACTCCCACTAACGATATTTTCGCTATTTTATTATCGGTAACAACATCTCGCGCATCAAGTTCTGTGGCCAATTTTTTTAGAATGTCATTGGCCTTATTAAAATCCTCTCGGTTAACAGTAAATGTAAAGTCGATGGTCCCATCCGCCGAATCATTTTGGATAATCATGTCCACATCAACATTTGCTTCACTAACTGGGCTCAAAATTAACCCAGCAATACCTAATCGATCAGGAACACCCAATAAGGTTAATCTAGCTTCATTACGGTTAAAGGCAATACCTGAAACTTTTGGTTGCTCCATGACTTTCCCCTTTATTTTTTCTTCGTATGTTACTAATGTACCTGGGCAATCTGAAAAAGTTGAAGCAACACGTAATGGAACTTGAAATTTACCTGCAAATTCAACCGCACGAATTTGCAATACCTTGGCTCCAAGACTAGCTAATTCTAGCATTTCTTCAAATGTAATATGCTCTAACAGCTTCGCTTCCGATACAACGCGTGGATCAGAGGTAAATACACCTTCGACATCGGTATAAATTTGGCACTCATGGGCATCTAGTGCGGCTGCTAGGGCAACGGCAGTGGTATCAGAGCCGCCACGCCCCAGTGTGGTAATATTGCCATTTAAATCAACCCCTTGAAAGCCCGCAACGACTACTATATTACCTTCGTTTAAGCTTTCCGTGATGGCTTCCGTCTGCACTTTTTGGATGCGTGCTTTTTTAAATGAGTCATCGGTAATAATGCCTGCTTGCCATCCCGTGTAGGAACGCGCTTTAAACCCATGTTTGTGTAGCGCCATGCATAGAAGCGCAACAGAAACTTGTTCACCGGTTGCTAACAAAGCAGCTAATTCACGTGGATGTGGATTATCATGTAAATCTTCGGCTAAACGAATCAGGCGATCAGTTTCCCCGCCCATTGCAGAAACCACGACGACAATATCATGTCCTTCATTTTTACTGGTAATGACCCGCTGTGCAACATGTTCAATGCGCTCAATGTTTGCAACAGAGGTGCCGCCGTATTTTTGTACTAAAAGTGCCATTAGTTTGTGCCTATACGTTTTTCAAGCCAGGGTTTTACCAATGCTAATATTGGCTCAATGTTTGCTGTGGCCGGCCCACCCGCTTGGGCAAAATCTGCACGCCCGCCACCACTACCACCCACTTGTTCTGCTAAATAACGCGCTAATTCATCTGCTTTAATTGTGCCCTGTTTTGTACCCACACTCACTACAAAATTGACTTTATTATTTTGTTGCGTTGCTAACACAATGATTGCATCATTTATTTTATTTTTAAGTTGCTCGACAAAATTGCGCAAATCTTTTGCTTCCACATCGGTGACGTATTGTACAAGACATTTCATGCCAAAGCACTCTGTAACTTTGCTAAGGTAATTTTGTGCACGTTCCGCCAATTGATTACTGGCAATTTTTTGCACTTGTTTCTCAAGTTCTTTGACTTTAGTTAACAACTGCGCCAACTTTTCGGGTAACTCTTCACGCAAGCAATTCAATAAGTTTGCACATTGCGTCATGTCATCATCCATTTTCGTCAACCATTGCAAAGCTGCTTCACCGGTGATGGCTTCAATGCGGCGAATGCCTGCAGCAATCGCACCTTCAGAGATAATTTTAAACAAACCAATTTCACTGGTATTTTTGACGTGCGTGCCGCCGCATAATTCTTTAGAAAAATGACCAATCGACAACACACGCGCTTTATCTGCATATTTTTCACCAAATAAAGCCATGGCACCAGCTTTTTTAGCTTCCTCTGGACTCATAATATCGGTATGTACTGTTGTCCCAGAACGAATTTGCTGATTGACCAAATGCTCGATGGCAGTTAACTGTTCTTTAGTTAAACTTTCATAATGAGAAAAATCAAAACGTAATCGATCGGGTGCAACCAATGATCCTTTTTGCACCACATGTTTACCCACAATTCTTTGTAAGGCCGCATGCAATAAATGCGTGGCGGTGTGATTGAGCGCTGTTGCTTGTCGTGTACTCCCATTAACAGCAGCGGTGATAAT
>CAYSGV010000315.1:0-3534 GCA_964430685.1 uncultured Gammaproteobacteria bacterium | reverse complement strand
CCGCCGACCCAGTGATTAACAGTCACTTGCTCTACCGACTGAGCTATCGGGGAATTGGTGGCCATATACTAAAATGCCCCTTCAGTTTGGTCAAGTTTTTTCATAAAATCAAGAAAGAGGGCAGAGATGATTACCATACGTACCGCAACAGCAGATGATTTGACCTGGATCAATCAAAAATATGATGAGGTTGATTTTATCCATTCGACACTCATTAATGAGCGGGTTGTTATTGCTTCGGTTCATGATGAGCCCGCAGGCCTAGGGCGAATGGTTGAAATAAGCCAAACAATCGCTGAATTGGGTGGTATTTATGTATTTGCAGCCTTCCGCAATCAGGGTGTTGCGAGAGAAATAGTCAGTTATTTATTAAAAAATGCAAAAAAGTATTTAAAAGAAATCTATTGTTTACCTTTTAAAAATCTTGCTGCATTCTATGGTCGGTTTGGCTTTAGCCCGCACACAGGATGTAATGATATTCCACTAGAAATTCAGAAGAAATATAATTGGTGCAATCAACATTATCCCAGTGATGTCTTATTACTCTATTTAAAAAAAGGAGATGAAGAATAGTGCATATCCATTACATCCAACATGCACCATTTGAAAAACTAGGTGTGATTGAAGATTGGGCGCATCAAGAAGGTTACCAGTTATCTGGTACGCAAACCTATAACGGCGAAACATTACCGCACGCTTCGGCATTTGATTTTCTAATCATCATGGGTGGTCCGCAAAGTCCATTGCAATTGGAGCAATACCCTTATTTACTTGCTGAAATTGAATTATCCAGGCAGGCCATTGCCCAACAAAAACCTGTTTTAGGTGTTTGCTTGGGTGCACAAATCATTGCTGAAAGTTTAGGAGCCACAACCACGCAAAGCCCGAATAAAGAAATTGGTGTTTATCCGATTGAGTTAACAAAAGAGGGTGAGCAAGATCCATTATTTAAATTATTTTCCAAGCAATTTAATGTGATGCACTGGCACAACGATATGCCAGGTATTCCTAAAGATGCAGTGTTGTTGGCACAGAGTGCAGGTTGTCCTCGTCAAGCTTTTCGTTATGGTGATCGAGTATACGGTTTACAATTTCATTTGGAAATGGATACTGACTGTATCAAAGGTATGATTGAGCATTGCGCAGAAGATTTGCAACCAGGCCGATATGTACAAACAAAAGAAGAATTATTGACAGCTGATCATGCATCAATTAATCAAAAAATGTGCATGGTTTTAGATTATTTAGCATCACGCATAAGCTAAAGTTTAGAATGGTGCATATGGGATTCCTGTCGGTGGTGAATTTGCATCCTTATCAGATGCAGCTACAGAATGTAATCCGTGTGAGTGTATTCCCAAATTCGGTTGCGAATTGAGTAACTTTTCCAGATCTTTTTTCAGCATTTCCTTTATAACGCGCACAGTAATTTCACCTTTTTCTTTAGTGGCTAGAAGTGGGTTACCCCATGCGCCACTCACAGATACATGTTTGTCTGTTGCGCTAATATTAGGTGTGAGCGGGCCTTCTTTTGGGGTAGTGTCTTCCGATACCGCTTTCTCTATCTGTACCACTTCAGGTTTAATGTAGAGCATCACGGAGGTTTCAATTTCATCAGCATGGGTGCCATTTTTTTGTTGCGTGATGGCCATAATATCAGGATGTTCATCCATTGCTGATAAATCAAAAAAATCAAACTCTATATTTTTTTCAGCAAGAATTTTTTTTGCTGCAGACAGTGGTTTATTCGTGCTAATACTCATATTTAATACATAAATTTTTGGTGCACCTTGTTTATGCCACGTTACACATAAATCAATGACCATTTGTGTTGCAGTTTCTAAATATATTTGCGCAGAATCTGGGTATTCTATGAATGCAGGAAAAAAATGATATGGTATGTTTGGTGCAACACATACTGGAAAATTTTGTGCAATCCAATTGGCATAATATTCGGCTTGAATTTGGTCGGTATTCATCGGCAAATGAAAACTATGTTCTTTACACGCGGCGCCGAGCGGGATAACAATTGGCCAATCTTTTTTAAAAGCCAATGCTATATCTGGCCAAGTCGCAGTGCCCATAAACAGACCACGATATTGTTCAGTTTTACTTCCTCTTTTCATTACTATTTCCTTATAGAAATATCTAACAGCCTATGCCATAAAATTGTAAGTTTCAAGATTTAGATATGAGCTGAAGCTTAAAGAACTTTAGCTACAGTATAGGACAATATGCTTGAGGTAATCACACATTCACATCATTCCCGGTCGAAGGCTGCAAGATTAATGTAAAAGAAGAGCAAAATCACTACAGCCGTAGACCCGGTAATCCAGAATTAATTTTTCATAAGAGTAAATAATATATTCAAATTGTTTTTTGATGTGGACATTTATGTTGACTCAAACAGACGATGTCACTGCACTCATGGTTAAACGTTCTGATTGTGATTGTTGTTGCTCACGTTTGAGACGACAGGTTTCCTGGTATTGACCAAGCAACCTAAACATAGGCCTAAATGCTGTTTTATCTGATGCTGCGAGTTTTAAATCCGCATGATGCGCAGTGAAGAATTTAAATTGTGTTTGAATCTGTTTAGTTGATAATTGATAATCAACAAAACGTAAATGAGAAAGAATAAGTAACATAATATCTGTGGGAAGTAATAGCAACCCCGGATAATTTGCGGACGGAACGGGGTTTTGCATAAGAGTGACTTTTGCACGATGGCACGTCAATAAAAAAATATTTAAATTAATTTGATTTTGCAAGAGCTGACGCTGATTGATATCTGCTTTGTTAAGTACTTGGCTTTCAATGTTCGAATCTAAGCAACTCCCATTGAGATTGACCTTCGTCATTATTGTATTTTTTTCAATAAATAATTTAGCGGTTGCATCTGAAATGCTATTTTGATGTAAATTAAGGTCAACTAAGGATGGATGCGTTACAAGAACATCCATATGTTCATCTGTTAAATGGTTGCCACCTAAACTAACAGAAGATAAGGTGTTATTAAGCTTAAAATTTACGATAACCGCATTATCAATATCATTTAAATCAAGACATAGTTTTCGAAAATGAATATTTGCAAGTAATGTAATCACGCCATTATTTGTTAACCCACAATCAGTAAAATCTACCTCAGGAATTGTTGTGGCAGCTAATTGATTCGCGCCTGTATCGCCAAACTTATTATCTGCTAAGCATAGTTCTTTGATCGTTCTGTTTCTGGCAAGTTCTTTAAGTTGCTCAGCAGTAACTTGGCAATTACGTAAGCTTAATATCCTTAGCGATGTATTATGCTCAAAAACACCCACAGCTGAACCAATATTATTTCCATCTAGATATAATTCAGTTATTCTTATTTGATCAGTGGATAAACAATTAGCCAATGCTATGACACAATCACTATTTAAATTATTTTTGCGCAAGTTTAATTTTTTAACTGCTGGAAAATCTTTTAATTTTTTACATAAGTTAATTAATACATCAGGAGCAATATTTGTTGCTGATAAGTCAATCATATCAATA
>CAYSGV010000314.1:0-3542 GCA_964430685.1 uncultured Gammaproteobacteria bacterium | reverse complement strand
GTTAAATTTCAAAGAGAAGCAGGGGATGATATTGCCCAGATATTTCATTTAACAGAGGAGCTGTATCGGGAATATGAAAAGCAACTGGCAGAAATTCAACGGGCCAATGCTGCGGAGTATCAAAGTTATCGTGAGCGTTCACCACTACGCAATGATGCAGACAAGTTGCAGCGCGATGTAGAAATAGTGGCGATGAATCGATTGTATGTTGAGAATTTAGAAAAGATGGTGGGTTGTACCAATCAGATTTTATTATCCTCAGGAGAAAATCCTGGTTTGATCGCGCAATTGAATAAAAAGCAGGAAGAGTTAAAGAATGAAAGGGAAAAGCAAAAAGTATTTGAAGGGAATAAAAAGCTTTTTGCAAGAGAGCTTACGCACTGCGAGCAGAATTGCACGACGTTGCAAAAGGAAGTTGATAATTTGCAAAAGCAATTAAAGGAGTGCCATAAAGCTCTAGCCCAATGGTACATGAAGAAGTTGAAGTTTCGCTTTTTGGCACATTGTTTTGCCAATGAAGCGTATGTGAGTCGTTCAGCGACGTATCATGTTGTTGCTAGCATGCAACAGGATGGAAAAATAGAAATTACGCAACAGACGTTATTAAGCTCAGTTTTACACCAAGTCGGATTTAAATTATTGCATACACATGAATTAGGTAAAAGAGGGAAATCTCCAGAAGTGGTTGCGTACTTAACGGCGAAATATGGAGCGCGTATCTATCATTTATTGTTTAAATTAGCGACAAAAGAAGTGGATGAGCAGACGATTACAACACTTTATCGCCGCGGTCGAAATGATACCACATTAAATATATTGGACCGATTGAAAGCACCAGCGGAGATGAAACAATACTTTTACCGTACCTTTAGCGAAGATGAGTTACAGTTATTGAATCGAGAAATGAAGATAGTCAATCAGGTTAAGAAGGCCGAAGGAATAGTAGAAGACCAAAAGCCGGCAGCAACGTTAAGGCTACTGGAAGCGAGACGGATAGCACATCCAGAGCGGCTGTTTGTCAGCATTGCAACGAAGGTATTAAGTCTGACTTATTTATCACGAGTGGTTCATAGCCAAGCACTTTGGGGTAAGCGTGCAATCCCAATAAGAGTCCAAGCAGCAGCACCTGTTGTACCATTATCTCCAGCTTCTGCAGCTATGGTAACCGCCGAAACTCAACCGTTTGAATCGATGCCAACAGCACCAACAATCAATGTAGCAGGAGGTGGCCCTATAGGATTTCAACCGGTATCGATAACGGAAGGGATAAAAGCATTAACCGCATTGACGGCGATGAATTTACCGAAAGAGGGAATTATATCGGTTGGGAATTTTACGGGCGGAAATGAAGTTATTCAGGGGAGAAGTGGATCGGTAATGGCGGTAGGAAATTATGTTGGCCAAGATAAGCGCTATTATGGAGAAGAGAAGAAAGCAGAGCCAGCAGCGCAAGGTAGTGGGGCAGGGTTGGGAAAAAATTAACCCCATCTGCTCAACCGGAATCAGTTGGGGAAAATTCATTTTCAGCTATTGCTATGATTAACTAGGTCAGTGGACATCTTATTATTGGAAACGAAGTAACCATATTGCCCTCCCATGCCTGAAAAGATACCTGGAGAAAAAGAAAAGTTACATATATTAGCGTGCCTGCGAAATTATTACAGAGGCTAAGAGTATACACACATCCAAAGATTGTTTGATGATGATTTAAGCATCGCTGATTGCTATGTGAACTTATCGATTGTTGAGCATCGTCAACAAAGAGAAAAAGAGTCATTAGAAACAACTGAATTACATACTTCTGCTATAATGAAAGGTGAACCAATATCTACATCGCGTTTAGAAAGTCAGGGGCTATTTTCTACCTCAGTTGCTAGCTCGAAGCTTTCTTTACCTACTGTCGAAGAAATTAATGCGAATTATAAAAAATTTTTAGAGCAGAAACATCAGAGACAACAGCCGACTGCTTATTAAAAATTCTTCAGCTGCATCAATATTAGAGAAAAATTTTCCTTGATTATCTTTTCTTAATAGACCAGCATCACCTTGGCATTTTATGCCACCGTTTACTTCAGCCAAACTAATACACAGTGTCCTGGCTAGTTGTCGCTGAGACCACTGCATGTTTGGATTAGCTAATATTTTCAACAAAACAACACAGTCTTGCGGTTTTAACATTTCAGTCTTCTCCCATTGGTATAGACTGAATACAGCATAAGTGTTCACTGTTCGCGAACATAGAATACTATTAATAGCACCTTAGCCTAGAGGAGGGTTATATACAGCTAAAAGCATAGAATCATCCGGTCGGATTTTGCGGGAGTCAGTTGTGATTTGTTGTGTATTTTGCAATGGTGCCACTGGTTAACTATCTTTAATATCAATAAATTAAAAATGCAATTACGAGCTACGAACCAGGTGGTCGGGTTCGAGGCTCGAAGGGTGCTTCATTTTATTCAATCTCATTCAAATAGTTATTTATAATCTAGTCGGTTGCTTTACTATTGACTTGATTTGAATAATGGATTTTGAGAAGGGTCGGGCTGTAGAGCATCTTGTTGCTTCTTTTCTAATTCTCTTGATTTATTTAGGACCCCTGAACGGTAGGGATCCATAGTGTGTTGTTTTTTTGTTTTAGGCTCAAGTTGCGCAGTAGTGTCGACTTGCGCTGGGACGATATCTGCTTCAAGCACGCGCTTTTTTCCACCTGGATCAGCAACCGGTCGTAAAACGTCTATGTTAGGTGCAGATGCGCTTCGTTTGGGTTTAACAATACGTTCTGCAGTTTGACGGGCACGTGGTGGTTGTCCTTGCGTGAGCGATTCCGGTACTTTAGCGCGTTGATCAGTATGTGATTCTAGTCGAGTCGCATCACCCATTAAACGCGGTTTTTTTGTCGGGGATGCGCTTTTTTCCAAATCAGAAGTAGCCTCTGCAACTTGTACTGTTGAGGATGCTAATTTTTGGCGTCCTTCTTGATCGGATGGTCTGTCCTGTGAATCTGATAGGCCATCTTCACGTCTACGTTTTTTAGTTCCATCTTTACTGGTGCCTTCAGTAGGTGAACCGGAAAATGATGGGCTTTTTGCACTGCGTTGGCTAGATGGACCGCTACCTGGCCCTGAATTATCTTCATCGTCTTTTCTATGATCTTTTTTCTCTTTTTCTGTACTATGGTCATCTTCTAATCCAGTTTGTTGAGCCTTTTTAGCTCGTGCAACAACAGTAGTAGGTTTAAATGGTTTACTATCAATCTCGGTTGTCTGTTCAACGAGGGTACTTATTCGAGCTTGATTTGCAACCAAATTTTCATCGGGATGAAAATACAATGATTGATAGTGCACGTCGACTTCATAACCTAAATGAAGTGTTAATTCAGCTCCTTGCCTTTTAATGACGTTTGGTTCTTCTCCCGAACTTCTAACAACAACCATGTTAACATTTAATATGCGTGAAAGAGCAACAATCACATTATGTTCAGCCCATTCATCACCATCCAAAAGATCTTCTATAAAAGTATTTATATCTTTAGTTAAAAAATC
>CAYSGV010000313.1:0-3589 GCA_964430685.1 uncultured Gammaproteobacteria bacterium | reverse complement strand
TTTGGTCAAACTTATTCTTAACAAACGGTCCTCAATGCACAGACTTCTACATTAACCACATATATCCAAAACTTTGATTATTTGGAACAATTTTTAAGTCAAGAAAGAAGAGAGTCTTTAAAAAATATACCCACATTTACAATAAAGTATATATCACCACCCACCTATAAATTAATTCCTTCTTATGATATGGTCAGTTTATTATCTCATGTATCGGCACAATACACGTTCATTCAAATATTTGTACCGACAACTATGGTTGAGCCATTAAGAAGAAGATTTAAAGAGTCACTGACGGATATCTATATACTCAAACATCTGGATACTGACTATGCTGAGGATGATGATGATAAACGATTACTGGCTGATCTAGCAGGTACGCAAACAAAATCGCTTATACTGGACACACTATCAACATCTGAAGGAAAATTACCAAAGAATTTTCAACAAATGTTAAGTTCCTGCAAAAAACTAATTGTATTAATTCCTGAAACAAGAACAGATATAGAACTTCCCAGCACATTAAAATTAGCAATTTTGCCTGAACAGCAAGCAGGATTAAATACTGAAACAAACCAAGGATTCGTTTGTCGTGTTCTATATTATGCAAGTGATATAACATTACCCAATTCATGTGGGCATTTTAAAGAAGAATACCCGGACTATAAAAATTTACTTATCAAGCAATCATCGAGGAATCATACTGTTGTTATGGCGAAAGCTGGATTGGGTAAATCTAGGCTATGCATGGAATTGTTGCGTTATCGGCAAGATAACATAGCTCTTGGGCAAGAGTGGTATGAATTCGTATTTGTAATTGACCTTAGCTTGGTGAGAGATTTACGACTATTGGATAAAAGCCATATCGAAACCATTATAAACATTATCAAATCTCAGTCTCATTCTAATCTTAGCAATGTAGAAACAGTCATTCTCAGAAAAAGCTTATTAATGAATAACGTGCTATTAATTTGTGACGGTCTGGATATGGTTACGAATACGCAGCGTGATGAAGCAAAACAACTTTTTGAGCATCTTTTTACATACTCCCATATTCTGGCCACAACAAGACCTGATGCTTATATACCCTTTAATAATTTTTCACCAACTTGTAGTTTTAGTTTAAATATATTTGATATTAAACAAGCCCTAGCAGTAATTAATACTTATCTCAGTAAAACAACTTATCGTTATCTATTTACCGAAGATGATTTAAATATTGCGCCGACTATGGCAAAAATTTTGTTAAGCCCATTACATTGTCGATTATTCTGCGAAACGCTAACCGAACGTAAGCCATCATCTATGGAACTGAATAGTGCCACCAAATTAAGTCTTTACCAAAACTTTATTCTAGAAAAAATAAGAATATTTTTACGTGATCGCAAAAAAGTGCCACAAGACCAATTAGAAACACAATTTCAAATCTATACGATGGGGCATCGTTGGTTGAAGCGTATGATAAAAATTGCGTATGTTCAAATGAATATCGATAAAACAATTTTAGAAGTGGATGATAATTTAGATTTTGATATCAATCAGATAGGTTTAATTGATACAACAACAAAAGATCCAAGCCTGTATGGACATTTCCATCCCACAGCCAGAGAATACCTAGCAGCTTTATATATTGCAAATGGATTATGTGATAAAAATCGTCAGGACCGATTCTTTAAGTTAATTACGCACATTCGCTACTTAGCACGCTTTGAAGTATTACTGCAATTTATTGCACAAATTCTAATAGAAACTGACCCGCTATTACGTGGTAGCATACAAGAAGGATTAACTTTATTTTGTAGAGCCTTATTAGCACTGCCACGAGATTTACTTGGTTTTAGACATGTGCAGGTAATTCGTTCTTGTTTTTCTGGTTGCGATTTAAGAAATGTTAACTACCGGTCTGAATATTTTAGTGAATTACTAAAAAGTGAAACACCGCCTACGCCCCTTGTTTCAAATAAGAAACCTGTGCGCTTACCCACATTGGCTAACGTCGTACCAGATGACGAAAAAAAAATTTCTGCACGTGAACTGGCTAAATTCAAAGGTGATTTTAAGCAAAGTAGCTCTAGCGACCAAGGAAAATTTGATCAAGCTTACGATTGTCTCACAAAATTGCAATCAAGCGCGTTAAATAGCCAACTTATAGTAGATTTATTTAATTTGATAAAACATGGTTTTGAGAAAAAAGGGTTATCGATCAATATAATAAATAGCTATAAAAGAGAATTTCATTGGCAAAATAAATGTGCTGTTGCAATAAGAATTCTTATTATTAAAATTAATTATTTATCGAGAGAAAATGAGCTCTATTTACTTCAAGCTATCTTTATATTGGCTCAGCATTCGAGATCAGCTGCTCTAACTTCGGATTTATATGAAGCACTAGATAATTATAAACCGCGATTTCAAGATGCTGCCGATTTTTTAATGGGGGAAATTAGAGCCTGCAGCATACTTCCATTAGTGTCTTATGCCATTGACTGTTTACAAAACACAACATTTTTTAATAAAGAAAAAATATCAGGGCTGTTATGCAAACGAATAGATGGCACAAATAATTTGGATGAACAAATCCATTGTTTAAATAATCTTATTAAATTGGGGCATCCAGATACAGATTATATCAAAAATGCAATCATTAATCGGCTCACGCCAAATGGCATTGAAAACGGTATATTGGAACTTATAAGCCATTATAAGGCCCGTTTTAGTTCAAATGAGCTATTAATAATCTTGCAACGACTGTTTCAAGCAATTTCGTCACATAAACTAAAATATTACGCAACTGGAAAAGTAGCAGAATTTCTTGTCGATTTGTTTGGTACGCATGAATATTTGCGTACTGAATTTAAGCAGAGTTGGATGATACTTTTAACGGATGCGAAATGCCGACGCTTTGTGGTCACAATTTTACTTAAATTTCAACTACTAGACCAACATGTTGTAAAAACATTATTGGAGACTGCAGAAGAACAAGCATCAATTTGTGAAATGCTAGTGGGATTCCCATCCCATTTAATTACCGTCGCTGTCATACAATATATTTTTGATCATTCACACCAATCTTCTTTATGGTTTCATTTGAATGAGCTAATAAAAGATCAGCATAACTGGGAAATGTTAGTTGTACATTTTAAAGAAAAGTTGCATAAACGTGCTGTTCAAGATAGCGTTGATTGTTATTTATCCCCAAGAATCCATGCTGTTGTTTCAAAAATAATAAGCCCTGAGGAAGCCGAAAAAATATATATCAGCATAAAGCCAACAAATTGTTATATAACTGTTAATATGGAAATTGTCAGTAATTTTTCAGCTGATACTTTAAAAAAGCTATGGCTAAATTTAATTATTTCATTCTTAGAAAATGATCATGCTGATCTAGGGAAAAATTGGTTTTTTAAATTGTTTACCGAAAGCATTCTCAATCAGAAATTAGCCATTTTTAAAAATGATAAAGGCTTTGTAGTTTGCTTTGCTGATAACGCCATCACATTTAACTTTCATCAGCAAATGTCCGTTGCCCAGCAACAAATACTTGCAAAAGCAATTACTCAATTTTTTACCAAAAATAGAAAATATAATT
>CAYSGV010000312.1:0-3630 GCA_964430685.1 uncultured Gammaproteobacteria bacterium | reverse complement strand
ACAATGCCAAAATGTGCAGAATAAACAACCGTATCCAGCCAACCGACCTGCTCAACTAATGCAGTCATTAATATATCACCAACCATTGCGCCAACCACACCCAATGCGGAGGCTAATCCGGATAGCATGGCAAAGCGCTGCGGTAAAAACCAAATTGTTGCTAATTTCAAAACACCGACAAAGGCGAATGCAGATCCAAATCCGACGAGAAAACGACCTAATTGTGCCGTGTGTAAACTATCGGTTTGGACAAATAAATAAGAACCCAGTGCACAGACGAGTGAGGCAAAGGTTAATAAACGCCTTGGACCATAACGATCCATCAATACACCAATGGGTAATTGCATGGGGGTATAAGCCAAGTAGTAAATAGCTGATAAACCACCCAAAGATGCAGCAGAAAGATGAAATGCGCGCATTAAATCAGCTGTCATCACACTGGGCGTAACACGTAACAGATATTCATACGCATAGAAAACGGCGCCCAGTATCCAAATCAACCAAGGCAAATAGGCTGCCATACTCGATGTGCGTGGATTTGTTGCAGTTGTGACCAGTGGTTCAGGATTCGCCATAATTTGCCCCCATCACCTTGAGTTCGATCGTTATGAAATAATTTTTTGTTAGCCCCCAGCAGCGCCTTCTTCTTTTCCTGCTGTCTTTGTGCGTGTACCAAGCTTTTGAAACTTTTTCTGGAACTTTTCAACACGACCACTGCTGTCAATGAGCCTTTGTTTACCCGTATAAAAGGGATGACAATTGGAACACATATCGATGTGCAAGTGTTCTTCGTTAGCCGCTTTGCTCCCTTTTTTAGATTCTTTTTTAGCATCCTTCTTAGGGTGTAGCTCGGTGTAATATGTTGATCCTGTGGTAAATTCATGCCCGCAACTGCAGCGCACTTTAATTGGACCATATTCAGGATGAATGCCTTGTTTCATAGTTTTTCCTCTATAACAAACGTACAGAAATGTAAGATGAGCTTAAAAGTACGTGTTTCGTAACATAAATATTGGTTTAATTTGATTTATGTCGCGCGGATCATAACCAACCGCACAGACATTAGCAAGCTTGTTGTAACTATATGATATATCAGGACGTTAGCATTTCCAATACCACAGGGGCATGATCGGATGGTTGTAACCAGCCGCGGGGCTTTTTATCTATCCAGCAACTGCTACATTGGGCCTGTATACCGTTATTAACTAGTATAAGGTCAATGCGCAGTCCCTTATTTTTCCAGTATGCACCACCTCGATAATCCCACCAACTGTAGATGTTTTCTGGATGTTCAAAAAGCCGAAACGAATCGATAAAGCCCAACGCCAATATTTCCTGCAATGCCGTACGCTCTGCATCACTGGCCAAGACTTGGCCACGCCAAGCTTTTGGATCATGTATGTCACGATCTTCAGGGGCGATATTGAAATCACCTAATACGATGAGTTGTTTGTGTGCTTTTAATTCATCTTTTAAATAATCACGGGCTTGGCGCAACCAATTTAATTTATATTGGTATTTTTCAGAGGTAACACTTTCGCCATTGGGTACATAAAAATTAACAATGCGAACCTGATTAATTGTTGCCGCCAGTGCACGTCGATGTAGCGGATCATCACTTAAACCAATGAGTGCATGCGCAGGATCTTCGGCGGCAACTTTACTTAAAATCGCTACCCCATTGTAGGTGCGTTGTCCATGGAAAATCGAATGATAACCAGCTTGCAGGAGTTCTTCCTGCGGAAAATCTTCATCGGGTATTTTTGTTTCTTGCAATGCAATGATGTCAGGTTGGTTATTTTCTAACCAAGTTAATAAATGTGCTAGGCGCACGCGCAGTGAGTTTACATTCCATGTGGCAATTTTGAGCATCTGGTTTCCTTTTAATTTTATTAAAGGGGAAATAATACTCGTAGCTTGAATGGAACGCTAGTTTGGCAGTAGGTTAAAAAGAATCAAACGATATTTCGCTAACTTCTTTTTACGCTCAAACGCATTATTTTATGCGCTACGATCGCGAAGCGAATGTATACCCTGATACAATATTATTTTCATCATTGATTGATCGTGCACATCTTCTTTGAGCGTCTGTCAAGTGTTGACCAGTTAAACTGTAAATGCAAGGTTAGTGTGCTGATGGGTGAAACTGGCAGTGATTTTTAATGGTCACTCCCTTATGGTCACGGCTCATTAGTATACAAGGCACACCCTGCGGAACTGCTGCCGGTGCGTGACTGTGCGAAGCCTGTGTGCAGTGTTTATTTTCACCATTTATGGTCTACACTTTGCTACATTGACTTAAATATTTGGGGAACGGCCTAAGTGAATATTGAAGTAACACCGCAAGTTATTCAAAAATTGAGCATTAGAAATAAATTGGCGTTTTCTATTTCGATACTTGCATTCTTCTTCTTTTTCCCAGGGATTTATCTGTCAATGTTAACCATCGCCACAACCGGATCAATTAATGCAAAAATTCCACATGTTGCTCACACTATTTTGGGATTTCCGTTAACATCCGGTTCCGTCAATGAGCATATGGATTTGCATATTTTTGATACGACACGCTCAATCTTAACGACCATCTATTCACTTTGGCTGCGTGATTATATATTTGTATCCTGCATGATTCTTTTATTTAGTGTTATGATTCCGATTACTAAAGGATTGCTACTTATTTATAGTTTTTTCAAAAAATCTTCAACGCAACGAAAAAAGATTTTTACTTTTATTAAATCGATCGGAAAATGGTCGATGTCTGATGTATTTATTGTCTCTATTTTTCTTGCTTATCTTTCCACAGGCGCCACGCAAACTGAAAACGTCAAAAATATAATGATGATGGGTCATAGCGTACATGTTGATGTGCTCGCAGGCATGCATGCGCATTTAGAAGCAGGCTTTTGGTGCTTTTTAATTTATTGTCTTTTATCGTTACTGGCGCTGCAGTTGTATGAACCTTATTAAGAAAGTTAAAGGTATACTCAATAATTTTGGCGGATTCGTCGCTTGCGCTCCTTAATCCGCTCTACAAAGAATCACACATGTCCTTACACTATCGCTTCAAGCGTACCCACGGATTAACATCAGCATATTTATCACGCAATTGTCTTGCCGCGGCAAAAGCCTCTGCCTCAGTTGCATAATTGCCATTAACTATCACGTATAAATCTTGATTATTAATTTTGGTTTTAAAATATTGTGCGGATGATAATTTATGACTTTTAATAAAGTCCTTCGCTCTTGCTTCATCACTTAAACTAATTAACTGTAAAGTATAGCGTTGATCTTTCGCAACAGCGGGGGCTTGGCTATGCGTTGGTGATGCGCTAGATACTTTATCTTTTGCTTTGCTTGCCGCAACCATCGCAGTGACCGGTTTAATCTTAGCTAATTTATCTTTTTTGCGATCAGCCATCGGTGTCGCTGCCGGCACAAGCGCCACTTTATTATCTTTTTCCTTATTCAATGCGGGCGTATTTGCTTTGTTTGGTGCACTTGAAGTTTTAACATTTACCACCTGCTCAGTTGGTTTAACAACTTGCGGTACAGGTTGCACATTCACGTTTGCTGCTGTATTCATTCCTTCATAGCTGCCAGGCATAACCTTATTATCCACCGCGGGTTGTT
>CAYSGV010000311.1:0-3640 GCA_964430685.1 uncultured Gammaproteobacteria bacterium | reverse complement strand
CATTATTTGGTATCAATTGCTCAACAAACCATAACCGTTCTTGGGAATAGGATAACGGTATATGCGTCGGGCGTATTTGCTTATCAATATACGGAACTTTTAGCACTAATAATTTATTTTTTGCTTCTGTAGAACCTAAACTTGCAGCTAACTTATAATAGAAAATCGCTTTTTGATGCAACAGTGCTGATTGTGATTTATCTTTAGCAAGACTAACAATTTTTTCATAGAGGAGACCAGCTTTATAAGCAGATTCGACATGTTCTAGATTGGCTGATTTCTCAATGAAATAGAGTGCTTTTGGAATATCTTTTTTGATTATTTTACCTTCAAGATATATAACACCTAGATTATGAGCGGCGATTGAATGACCATTTTCTGCACTTAGCCCATACCAATATATAGCTTGATTTACATCAATAGACACATCTTGAGTGCCTGTATAATATAGATAACCCAATTGAAATTGACTTGAAGCATTTCCATTTTCTGCTTCTGATATAAGTTCGGATATGTCTTTCATAATTTTTCACCCTCGGCAATTTGATATTTTTACTCTATATATTCTGAATTTCCTCAGGAGAAATCTGGCTAATATTGTCGTCAGCAATTTCAATTTGGTTTAATTTATCTGCGTCCATTAGATCAGTTAATAACAACGATGAATTACTAGGATTCAGTTCACAAATTAACAAAGCTAGTTGTTTAATGGTGGGTTTGTCAAAAAATGTGCGTAAATCAAACTTAATACCAAATATTTGATAAATTCTAGATTGTAGTTGTGTTGCCAGCAAAGAATGACCTCCTAAAATAAAGAAACTATCCAATATACTTATTTTTTTATCCTCTAAATTTAACAAGTTCGCCCAAATCTGTACCAATTCTTTTTCTATATTATTAGAAGGCGCTAAATATGTACCTTTTACAACGAACGTGGCATTTTCCGGTTTAGGGAGATTATTCCTGTCAATTTTTCCGTTCGGATTTAATGGAAAATTGTCTAGAATTATTATTATCTGCGGTATCATAAAATGCGGCAATTGCTGTTCAATAGTCATACGAAGAAATGTTGAAGTTAAAACTCTTTGTGATTCTTCCAATGTTTTGTTTAGTGTTACGTAAGCCACTAGAATTTTGTTATTTTGAGTATCCTCATGGGTTACCACTAGTGATTCTTTTACACATGTCTGCTGCCGAAGTACATTCTCGATTTCACCCAACTCTATTCGAATTCCCCGAATTTTAACTTGATTATCTGATCGAGATAAATATTCAATATTTCCATCAGGTAACCAGCGGCAACGATCTCCAGTGCGATATATTCTATTATCTTTAATGAAAGGGTTCTTAATAAATTTATCAGCTGTTAACTCAGGACGATTAAAATATTCTTTTGCTAATCCTACTCCTCCTACATAAAGATCACCAACTACTCCAATAGGTACAGGAGAATAATTTTTATCAAGAATATAAATTTGGGTATTTGAAATAGCTTTTCCAATTGGCACTGTACTGTTGTTTTGCCATCCTATGCAGATTTTCTCCGACCCAACAAAATCTGGAACGATTAATAAATCTAACGGAACAGATGAGTTTTCAGATTCAATATATTGTGAGGCAATTATTAATTGATCAAGTAGAACGTTAAGAATATTTTCATATGTTGTAAGAGGATTAGATAATACCGCTCTTAATGTTATTATTTCTGTATTATATATACTAGAGGGTATTTTTGTTTTTGATATGAATGTTCTTCCTTCATTAAATTGTTGCGCCTGTAATAATAAATTAGCTTTATCAATTAATGCATTTTCTTCTATTGTAAGTGTTTTTTCTTTTACCTGGCCACGAAATACTTTAGGAATATAGCGATAATTCACAATATTTATAACTGGCTCAGTAATTAATTCGAAAGCTTCATTTTGTTCAATACATCTTTTAAAATACTGGGCATTTTGTATATTGTGAGATATTACTTGTGTATAGCCCTCCTTACTAATGAGGTACAAACTAGCATGCAATAAAAGAGAAAATGCGGGTCGTGAACCTTCCGGAGATGATTTTCCAAAATCAAAACTATCCATTGTTGCCTGGTAATCAGCAAAATTATAAATCGCTCTGGCTTTTTGCGGATCTCGAAATAGGCATATACTCAAACTCAATGGCAGGTATAATTGTTTATGTCCACAAAGAGTGATTGAATCCGCCCGTTCAATACCCTTTATCAAATTTTGATATTTATCAGAAAAGATTAGCGGTCCACCAAAAGCTGCATCTACATGAAAATGTATATCGAACTCCCGTGCGATATCAGCCATGTCTGTAAGTGGGTCAATTGAACCAGTCTCTGTGGCGCCGGCAATGCCAACGATACAAAGTATTTTAATTTTTTCTGTTTGATATTTTATTATCGATTTTCGCAAGTCGTTTATATCTATTTTATAATTAGATGTCATGGCAATTTTACATATTTGATCTTTTCCTATCCCGAGTAAACACGCTGCTTTCTCAAATGAGTAATGTAACAACGGTGAAACTAGTATGACAGCCTTTTCATACCCATAGTAGTTACAAGCCGAGTGTAATCCTTCAATTGAAATACCTTTAAATTTACCTTCTGGTTTAAAAGTATTATTACGCGTCACCCAAAGTGCTGTCATATTTGCCATAGTACCGTTTGATACAACAATACCCAAAGTACTCATCGTATTTTGTAAGTTATTTGCATAAAAATTATTAGAAAAATTATAAAAGCTTCGGTGTAATATCCCTATGACTTCTCTTTCAAGAAATGTTAATGCTTTGGAAGTTTCAATTTTTACCACATTTAAATTAAGTATACTGATTAACTTACTAATATTATGTATAAATGCAGGCAATACAGATGTCATATGACCAACAAAATTTGGTGAAGCCACATTGATGATGTAAGGGAAAATATCTTGTTGTATTAATTTATAATATTTTTTATAATCCATTGGAGAAATTGGCATTGAATTAACTTTAAATTTCTCTTTTAGCTCATTTAACCCTACAAGCGGTTTAGTAATTAACTGTTGATTCGTTGTATTAAAAATGGCTCCAGCCAATTTTAGTCCTTCGCTAAAATAAGCGAATATGTTATTTGCATTTTGCGGTAAAACATGATAGTAAGTGGCATCGGCGCTTACTTCCGATGAACCATAAATATTAATCAAACTCGCCCAAGGCAGAACTTCATAGAAATTTGCAGCTAATGTTGATAATAATACTTCACCACTACAAAAGACAAACATTAATTTTTTAAGTTTTAATAATATTTCGCGGGGTTGTTCCAATATGGCCTTTAGTAATGATGGAACGACAACAATGCGCGTTATTTGGTTTCTAGACAATTCTTCAATCATTTGAGGGATATCGCCAATCGTTACACTTTCTGACAGTAGAACAATTGAAATCCCCTTTAATAAGGGCGAAAATAACTCAGCAATATGATCTACAAAATTTATAGATGTTTTTTGACAACATACCTCATTGCGTTTATAAGGAAAAGTCCTCCATGACCAGGCAAGTCTATTAATAATTCCACAATGAATCCCTGAAACCCCTTTAGGTTTACCAGTGGAACCAGAAGTATAAATAACATAAGCTAAATGATTCG
>CAYSGV010000310.1:0-3665 GCA_964430685.1 uncultured Gammaproteobacteria bacterium | reverse complement strand
ATAAAGAAATAAGAGAAGGTGTGGTGGTCGTTCAAGGAGAAGAAGAACAAAAGCAGCTGGTTGCTTATATTGTTCGCAAAGAATCTCGAGATGAAGAAAATGATGAAGATGCTTTAGAAGAAAACATTCGTGAATTTCTTAAAGAAAGACTGCCTTTACATATGGTGCCTACCAGCTTTATTCTGCTCGAAAGCTTTCCGTTGAGTCCCAATGGCAAAGTTGACCGCAAAGCCTTAGCCAATACAAAGCAATTTAATGAAATGAAACGCAAAGCTTATGTCGCACCACGTAACGCTATCGAAACCCAGTTGGCTAACATTTGGTCTGCTTTGCTGAATGTAGAGGAAATCAGTATCCACGATAATTTCTTTAATCTTGGTGGAACTTCTTTAATGTTAGTTGCATTAGTTGCAAATATCAAAGAAACATTGAGCAAATCAATTTCTATAACTAATTTATTTAAATATCCGACTATAATTGAAATTTCTTCTCTTCTTGCGAAAGATGACATAAAATTAGCCAATGATTTTATTTTTACTATTCAAAAAAGCGGCCATAAACCACCTCTATTTCTAATACATACAGATGATGGTTTGGCTTTTGAATATAATGCTTTATCCCAGTACTTTCCTGATCAGCCTATTTATGGAATAAATAATCCACGACTTGCCCAAGATCATAATCCTTTTCATACCATTGAAGAGATGGCAAGTTATTATGTTGAGCATATCACCAAAATATTTCCAGATGGGCCCTATCGATTAGGTGGTTTATGCTTTTCTGGTATAGTTGCTTTTGAAATGGCAATACAATTGCAAGCATTCGGAAAAAAGGTTGAGGTGCTTTTTTTAATTGATAGCTTTAATCATCCATGGCACATGCGCGATACTGAATATCAACTATTTAAAGATGTATTAAATTTCCGAAGAATAGATTATCTAAAAGAACATCAAGCAATTATATCTTCTGAAATTATCAATAATATAAAGCTAATGTTAAATTACTATCCCAAAAAATACTCTGGATACACTGTATTATTGAAAGCAAGTAAAATAGACAGCGTAGCAATGGATAGTTATTTATCACTCGATCCGTATAACGGGTGGTATGGAATGATTGATCCTGAGCTAGAGATCTGTAGTGTTCCGGCTAAACATTTAACGTTATTTTCAAATGAAAATATCGAATGTTTAGCAATGAAGATAGAATATTATTTATCTCGGTTAGAATTAGACCCACAGCTAAGCCGAAAATCGGGAAATCAATTTGATAAACAACTGCTTGTAGCAGCAAAAAATAATGATTTATTCCTAGTAAATAAATTCCTCGAACGAAATGCAAATGTTAATGCAAAAGATCTATTACAAAAAACATCTCTTCAATGGGCAGCGCATCATGCAAATTTAGACATGATTAAAATCCTTATAGAGAACGGTGCAGATCTCAAGACATATGAGCGTAAGGAACTAACTGAACTAGAACCAGCTAATATTACTGATGGAGAAATTGATAAATATATTAGCCAATTGAAAAGTAAGTTTGCACATGATGCCACTCAAAAAATAGATTTAATTTATTATGGATTATCTTATGATAGCAAAAATTTGTATTTCAATATAAATTTAACCATACCACAAAGTAATTTATGGCAATATTTTACTTATCATTTGGGTTTTGATGAAAACTCAATTAAAAAAATGCTGCTTGAGAATTCGGCCAATGATATGGTTAGGGAATTATCAGCCCCACAAATATATAGATTTTTGCTAAAAGACAATATATCAGACGATATGTGTACAGCCGAATTAAAGTCATTGAAACGCAAATATGCTCAAGCTAGCGAAAATTTTCAACGCTTCATCATTGATGCAAAACAAAGCCTCGCGGATTTAACTGACGCATACAATAATGAACTAGATTCTATCGATCAGGATGAATTTCTAAACTGGCTTAGCATCCATCCGGAGCATGTTGTGCAGTATAAAGAAATTAATCAAGCACGATTATCTCTGCTCTTTCCTATAGAGCGGGAAATAATGAACTACGCGCAAAATGAAAATGTATTCATAGAATATATAGAAAATCACTTTTTACATGAACATCCCTCGCTTCTTTATTTTGATAATATACAATATAATAATCCTATCTATTCCATACTTGACGCTATTGCTTATATAAAGAATGTCTATATTTCTATTTGGAAAAAGTGTACACATAATAAAAATCGGCTTAAATTAGTACACCGATATGGTATGGAAAATTTGAATTTACAAATTTATCTATTACACAATGCGGAAACCGATAATTATCAAGAGCTTGCTTTAATCGATACATCAAGATGTTTCAGAAAAGCAAAAGATGAACAATTCCCTCAGGACTTTGAAAATGCTCCATTAGATAATGAATTAGTTGTATAATGTGCAAAATGATTAAGGATAGAATGATGAAAACAATTCAAGCAGCTGGAAATGAACACATAGAGAAAGTAGAGTCCATTACTGAAAAAGAATTTGAGCAGAATTATTTCTCGAAACAAAAGCCTGTCATCATTGTAGGTGGCATAAATCAATGGGAAGCCATATCATTATGGTCACCAGATTATTTTAAATCCTTATATTTCAATAAAGATGTCACTATTCATATTTTTGATGAAGATAAATTACCAAAGCGTACTCAAATATTTAAAATGCAGGATGCTATAGATTTAATTTGCAATAATACATCTGAGGAGAAATATTATTTATCTCAACATTCAATTTATGACGAATTTAAAGAACTATTAAATGATATAGCGCTACCAACCTGGGCAAATAAGGATAAAGCCTACACAAATAACCTATGGTTTGGTCAAGCAGGTAACGCCACCATCTTGCATTTTGATGTTTCCCATAATTTTTTAGCACAAGTTTCTGGCAGAAAATACATTCGTTTATTCCCACCCAATGATGCCCCATATTTATACCCTTTTTCACCCGAATCAAAAAAAAATACTCATTATAGTCAAATCTTAGATATTGATAACCCTGATCTCATGCAATTCCCAAACTTTATACATGCCAAAGCCATTCAGGGCATTATTTCCAGTGGTGATGTACTGTTTATCCCTTCAGGGTGGTGGCACGATGTTCGCTCTTTAGATACAGCTATTTCAGTTAATTTTTGGTGGAAACCAAAACCTGAAGAATGTGTTATGTCACATGTACTAAGGCATCTTGCTTGGTACCTTTATGATAATGATTCGTTTTCTGATATTCGAAATCACAACATTGATTTGATTGAATATCCAACTGATTCTGATGTGGCCAAATATTTAATAGAAAAAAACTATAAATGGTTGGCCATCCTTTTTATATGGAACTTTTTTGAAAACCAAATTTTGCCTTTGGCTGAAAAACATAATATCTCAGTTAAAAATTATAAAAGCAATGAGTTTGAAGTTATTAACAACATTTTATCTAATATTAATAATAACCTTTCCTTTGATAACGAACGATTAAAATCCGCTCTTGCAACTGTGCAACTTGCAAGAGATCAAAATGATTGTATAATCTCTGATTATATGATTCAAAATTTGCTGCAATTGCACAATGCCGTCTAAATAAATTCCTATATTTAACAAGAAAAAGGAGATGTTATGATACAATTTTGGATTCGGGTTGAACGCA
>CAYSGV010000309.1:0-3670 GCA_964430685.1 uncultured Gammaproteobacteria bacterium | reverse complement strand
TTCACTTAACCTTTCAAGAATTTCTAGCGGCTGGTTATCTCTCATGCAGAATTACCCGTAATGAAACTGAAGTTGAATTAATTAAGCCAAATAATAAAAAATCATTGTGCTCTGCCGAAACCTTTGTCAAAGAACATAAGTATGAAGTGCGATTTGAATTAATGTGCTGGTTTATTGCTGGGCTGTTAAAAGAACACGATAAAGGTTTAAAGACTTATTTTAACTTACTTCTGAACCAGCCCCGTGATCTAGGTCTTTTTAATGAACAATTATTGTTGATGCGATGTTTAGATGAATGTCAATTGGTTCTTGATGATGAAATGCAAGTGCCTTTATTAAACTTGTTAAAACAACTGCTCATCTTTTTTATTCACAGGATAGATTTACATATTGGAACAATGCGAGAATTTTATCTGAAATATTTAGCAATAAGTACAAATGTTTTGCAGCATGAAATAATTAAAACGTGGTTGCTCAGTGAATTAGAGTCGGGTATCGCTGAGAGGATTTTGCCCATTTTATCTTTGTTTGGTGAACTTGCAAAGGAAATTGAATTGCCCCATGAAATAATGGTAAAGGTGACGGAATGTTTAATGCATAAGGAGCGAAAAGTTATAGAAGAGGTTTTAGCGTTGCTTGAGAAGCAAGCATTGTTAAAGCCAGAGCAAATACCGGCCGTGATGAAACATTTGGAAGATGAGGATTTTAGAGCTGCAGCGCTGCGTGCTCTTAAAAAACAACCATCATTAATGATAGAGCAGATGATAATTGTGCTAGGTATGTTAAATGATGAGAATGAAAAAGTAAGAGTGGCGGCATTGGAAGTGCTTGGGAAGCAATCGTTAAAGTCAGAGCAAATGCCGGCCATAATACAGTGTTTAAGCGATCAAGATGAGGAGGTAAGAGCAGCTGCGTTGAGTATTGTCTTTGAACGGCAATCATTGTTAACGGAAGAACAAACAATATACGTGACGGCATATATGAAAGCAGAAGATTATAATGCCAAAGTAACAACCTTGACAGTATATGAAAAGCAACCGTCATTAACAACAGACCAAATGACATACGTAATGGGGAGTTTGAAAAATGAAGATTCTAGTATTCAAAAGAAGGCGTGGGACATACTTACAAAACAATCATCTTTAACGGAAAGTCAAAAGGCTAATATGGTAACGCATTTGAATGATAGAATTAGGTCCGTTAAAGTGAATGCGTTGAAAGTTCTTGGCAAGCAATCATCACTAACGCCAAACCAAAAGTCAGCTATGGTAGAGTGTTTGAAAGATGATGTGTATGTGAGAAAAGAAGCGCTCCGAGGTTTGGCAAATCAATCATCACTAACACCAGACCAAAGAAGTGCCATAGTTGAGTGTTTGAAAGATGCTAATGAGCATGTCGTAGAAGCGGCGCTGGAAAGCTTAGCAAAACAATCATCAATAACATCAGGCCAAAAGACAGCCGTAATGGCGTGTTTGAAAGAAGATAGACATTGGATTGTCAAAAGAGCGGCATTGGCATTATTTAAAAAGCATCCGTTGTTAACTGAAAATGATATGCCAGCGATTATTGCTTGTTTAAATGATAAGGAGAGGGATGTTAGAGCAAAAGCATTAAAGGTACTTAGAAAACAATCATCATTAACAACTGAGCAGAAGACAGCTGTGATGACATGTTTGGAAGATAAATATGGCGATATTAGAGATGTGGCATTAGAAATCCTTGAAAGGCAATCATCCTTAACGATAAACCAAAAAATGTTAGCTAGGAAGGACATCCTGGTGCGCTTGGATCATGCGGATATGTGGATAGGCATAAGCGCGCTAAAGGCACTTTATAGGCAGTCCCTTTCAGCCCTAGCGCAAGAGTTTGAAAAAATTCCCAGCACAGAAAAAAGTAGCTTCGTTCTTTTCATGATGCATGTAAGCCTTGTTCAGAGTACTAAATTTTTCTTTGTAAATAATTTGCTTTGTTTTAGCAGCAATAATAATACTAAGTTACAACCGATCGAATTTTCACCGAAAGAGAAGGAAACTTTTATTGCACTTGTTTGCAAAAACTTTCACGAATTAACAGGCCTAACGCATTCGTTAGCAACAGAACAAGGAAATGAACAAACAAAAGAATATGATGTAAATTCGGTAAGATTAGATGCAGTAGCTGCTAAAGAACCTGTACGTCAACCTCAGGAAAGCCTAACTCCAAAAATTCAAAGGGAGGTTAATAAAGATGATGGTCAGCATAAACTTACAATAAAATTTGTAACGTTGAAATCAGATACTAAAATGGTATTAGCAAAAGAAAAAATAAGTAGAAGAGAATTACTGGAGCTACACCAACGCTGGAAAGAATCAGAGTTAAATGAATACGCAGAACAAACACAAAGTATTGAGTTTTACATTGAGCGAGGTAATTTTTATTTTATTAGTGGAGAAAGAGAAGCAAAGCTAAGGTTGAAACAAGCCTTCTATAGATCGGCACTCTCGAATTACGAAAAAGCCATTAAACTTGATCCATTTGTTGCCGATATTGCACACAGAAAAGAAAGAATAGAACTCTTTCTTGCAAAACCGCCAAGGAGAGTTGATCAAATGCCGACTATATTTTCGACAACAGCGCCGCCGCAAACAGGCAGACATACGGCTCTCAAACCGTCTGGCGATTTAAAACCTTCATAAATTAATAATGGTAGTGGTTGCTATTATTTTCGAATATATAAAAGGAAGTTTCAATGGAAGAAAAATTGAACATTTAATTGAAATCAAACACTTAGAAGAGAGAGCAGCTAAATAATATTATTATTTACACATTGGTACGTATACGTATTTTTACGGAGTGAATGAAAGTGTTGTCCAGGATAGCATCAACAGACTAAAAATATATAGGGAAAAATTTCAGCAATAAATATAGGGGATGAATTATGTTTAGAGGGATATTTGCTGATGCGTCATCTAGTACTAATCCAGCGCTCACCGGAGCAGAACTCCAGGCGAAAATTCAAGAGCACAAAGAACAATGGGAAAAAGCGAAAAATATAATAGTACAAGGCGGCATGATCTTTTGGACCAGTTGCTTGCCTGGCGGATTGTTGATTAACATTACTTCTAGTGTTTTATCCGATTGGGCTAAAGAACCTTTGTTGAATTTACTGACCACCTATGAACCAAACAATAATGACTTAGTGCCTTGGGCAAAGGAATATTATATTGACCTCTCCGCGAATGAAAAATTAAAAGCGGCAATAAATGAAGCTAAGAGCAAAGGCGTGTTACCAACCGTGCGTGCGGATGAGCCACCGCTTTCTGCTGATCAACAAAGCCAAGTAACCGGACAATTAAGACGCTTGACGAATAATAGTGACATAAATGTACCGCAACTTCTTGATCTTGTGCGCGCCCAAGGTTACTCAATGCAAGAATTTTCAAAGAAATTAACTCAAACCTTGGCGTGGATGGAACAAAAAGAAAAAGAAGCACTCAATGAGCAAGCGTTGTTAGGCTACACTGAGTTTTTTGATGTGCTCAATACGGCAGGAAGTAAATTAAATTGTAAACCCTTACAGGTTGTTTCATTGGCCGCAAAAGGATTTATGGCGGTTCAAGAATTGGCAAGGCGAATGGCAAATTTCAGCCAAGTTGCCGCGCAAGTTGGTCCAATAGCAGCTGCAGGCATT
>CAYSGV010000308.1:0-3673 GCA_964430685.1 uncultured Gammaproteobacteria bacterium | reverse complement strand
ATCATTAAAGCACCCCGTAGCATTTCCCATAGAAAAAATATTAAAAATCTTGATAAACAAGTGGTGGAATTTTCCCGTCAAGTAGGGTTATTGAAAAATAAATTCGGTCTTATCTTGTTCCAATTAAGCCCACGGTTTGTTTATGAGATCGATCATCTACATAAAACACTTGCAGCATTTCCTAATCCCAAAAGAGTTGCAGTCGAATTTCGCGATAAAAAGTGGTTCACTACAGAGGTTAAACAACTATTAATGGAATTGGGTTGTACCTTTTGTATGGCGGATTCACCAAAAACTAATCTAGTCCATTGGTTAACTGCTAACAATGCCTACATACGGTTACATGGTCATAAAAAATGGTTTGATTATAATTATTCATCAACAGAGTTAAGAGAAATAGCCGCACTGGCACGACGGTTAGCCAAGAAAGGTGCCAAAAATATCTACATATTTTTCAATAACGATGTGGCTGCACAGGCTGCGCAAAATGCACTTGCATTAAAGAAGATACTCTTGTAATTTTAGACTTTTTTATAGGTCCACATGAACAAGGGAAGATTTATGACCACTGGTTTATTTCGCTGTGTAACCATTTCATTTAACTACACCATACTTTTGTGCTCACTATCATTAGGTTATGCGAAATATGCTTATGCGACAGAATATGCAGTTACCGTCCCCGTTACCGGTAACAATAATCTAGCCAATGCTGCAGAATTCGATAAAAAAATTATATCTATCATGCAATATGGGCAAATTCCAGGTGCTACAGTTGCCATTATTAAAAATAACCAGCTCGTGGTGCAACGAGGCTATGGTCATGCGGACATCGAAGCCAATGCCATAATGCAGCCCAATCAAATTATGCGGGTCGGCAGTGTTTCGAAAGCGATTACTGCTATTGCTATTTTTCAATTGGTGCAACAAGGAAAGCTTAAACTAGATGACAAAGTTTTCACGATTTTATCTGATCTCAAAGTTGCACCCAAGCATGCGGCGGCACTCAACCAAATAACTGTGCGTAATTTATTGCAAATGTCAGCTGGCTGGTTTCATGACCGACCACAAGATTACGATCCACTCACAGGGCCTTGGTCTAACCAAATGTTACTAGCCCTTCACCATCAAATACCACCCGATTGTGCAACAGTAGCCAAACTCATGGCACAAACCCCAATCGATTTTAAGCCAGGGACACTGTATACCTATTCGAACGTGAACTATTGTTTACTTGGTTTAATCTTTAATAAAATTACGCATTCAGCAGGGAGTGCGGGTTACGAAAGCGCTATTCAACAAAAATTATTAGCACCTTTAGCTATCCAGAGTATGCATATCGGTTACACGCAGGAAGCAAAGAAATTTCCAAATGAAGTTAAATATTATTTCTTTGGACCAGAAGACATGAGTCACTATATTGATCGCAAGCTTGATGGCTTACCCTATAGTGATACGGATCTGTTGCATAAAAATTACGCTGATGGCGGTTGGGTGGCATCAGCTACTGATTTAGCAAAATTATTCCATGCCGTTGCAGTAGGTACGATTTTAAACCAACAAACATTGCAATTACTCATGACACCTTATACCTTTTCAAATACGGCTAATAAGGTACATGGTTTAGGTTTTGACGAAATTAAAACCGTGGATGGTCAACGCTTCTTCTTTAAAACGGGTTCTTTTTCCGGTACGCAAGCTCTAATCGTGATGAGTGATAATGGTAATGCTTATGCAGCTTTGTTTAACGCGAAACCCAAAGATCACAAACATTTTGTCGGTGAGCTTAAAAAACTATTTGTTTCTGCTCAGTGATAAAATAAGGTCCCATTGCTGAAGGCTCACGGGTAAGACGGACAACCGATTACCTTTGCGTATCAAAGCGAAGTCTCGTAATTGTGCATTATCTTTTAACGTGCTGAGTGAAATTACGTTAGGAAATTTTTCGACAAATTGTACATTGACACAAAACCAGCGTGGGTGTTGTTGGCTACTTTTGGCGTCAAAATAAGCAGATTTTGCATCAAATTGTGAAGGGTCGGGGTAGCTTTCGCGCACAACTTTGGCAATGCCCACAATACCAGGCAGCTCGCAATTGGAATGGTAAAAATAGACCAAATCATTTGCGCGCATAGAATCACGCATAAAGTTGCGTGCTTGATAATTACGTACACCTTCCCAAGCCGTGGTTTGTTTGGGGGCTTGCATTAAATCGTCGATACTAAACTCTTCTGGTTCTGACTTCATCAGCCAATAGTGGGTCATTTTATTTTCCTTTTAATAACTCATTTATTGATATGACTTCATGATACTTTTGTTCGGTAGCAATGCCAACGAGCCAAACATCCCAAGGCATGGCTTCAATTTGATCACAACGTTGTAGCTCATGCGCCACACCAATTAACCAAGGTCTAGTGTGCAAGCGATCAACATCTAGTAAAAATGCAAATGTGCGATCATAATAGCCAGCACCCATTCCCAAGCGGTTGCCATGTAAATCCCAACCTACCATCGGTAGTAAAACTAGATCAAGATTTTCTGCACTACAGGCATCAGCGTTTGCTTGGGGTTCTAAAATCTTTAAATGGTTCAGTTGCAAAGGTTCGCCAGGTTTGTATTCTTTAAACTGTAATGTTTTTTGAGCAGCAACTAATGCTGGTAGGTAGCATTTTTTGCCGAGGACGTGTGCTGTTTGCATGAGCGAGTTTAATTTTATTTCACCGCGACAGGCATGGTAAAAAGCGATTGTTTCTGCTTGTTGAAATAGGGGATTTTGGCAAAGCTTCTGGGTGAGCACATGGCTGTGTTCTTCTATTTCAGTGGCATTGAGTCGTTGTCGTTGTTCTAAGAGCTGTGTTCTGAGAATTTGACGTTTAGACATAGATTGATTACCCAAACTGAAATAAAAACTGCCTTGCTAATGTTGACGACTTCGGGATTGTACCCTTTTTTTGAAAGTGGTGCTCAGTATGTCACTTCAGGCGTCCCACTCAAAGGTGGGCTTGCACAACGGTGACAGGAATGCGAGCTCCTATCTTTTCACGTAACGGACAAATCGAGTCAGGCAACATACAGCAAAGCAGCCTGATTTCATTATAGGATAAGCAAATATAAATAGCTAGTCTTGTATTTAGCTTAAGATAACATTAAGTTAATATGATCTAATTATAACCTTGTAGCCTTTTCTTTTTGAATATCAGTTGCCGGTTTGTCTTCACGTAGTGCGATAAAAGAAGGATGACGCAGCCGGTCATCTTCTGTCCAATCAGTAAATTCAATTTCTGCTACTAATTTAGGTTGTAGCCAAGTAACATCAACAAGAGGAATTCTTGTTGGTAACCGATGAAACGGACATTTTGTTTGAATTAATTTTAAAAAAAGTTGGAATTGCTGATGTTGGTTCTGCTGATTAAAACCTGTTCCCACACGACCACAAAAAATGAGTTGCTTTTGCTTATTATAAAATCCGAGGAGTAGGGAGCCAAAATATTTTCGCGCACCTTTAGGCTTAGTGAATCCAGCGATAACGAATTCTTGGCGCTGTGTACATTTACTTTTTACCCAGGTTTTCGTTCGGTTTTGTTCATAGGGGCTGAATATTTGTTTTGAGATGATGCCCTCAAGTCCGTGTATGCATGCTTGTTTAAAAATTTCCTTACCTTGTCCTTGTGTATGG
>CAYSGV010000307.1:0-3678 GCA_964430685.1 uncultured Gammaproteobacteria bacterium | reverse complement strand
GATGCTGCTTAAAGCATTTGGTTTCCCTTTCAAAAAAATGAATGAGAGGTAGGAGTTGTGGCGAGAACATCGTTGACTAATCGGGAACAGAAAAGAGAACAGCTGGCTAAAAAATTTCGTACTCAGCGAGCAAAATTAAAAGAAACGTTGCATAGCCAAACAGCGTCATTTGATGAAAAAATGCATGCCAGTGCTGTATTGACCAAGCTGCCTCGTGATTCAAGTCCTTGTCGGCAAGCCAATCGCTGCCGCATTTGTAGCCGGTCTCGCGGTGTTTATAGTCGGCATTTTAAAATTTGTCGTTTATGTTTACGTAATTTAGCTAGACAAGGTTTATTACCAGGCATGGTTAAATCATCGTGGTAATAAAAAATGAGCAAAAATATAAAATTGATGTGTACGGAGTTTTTAACCCATGAGTCTTACTGATCCAATCGCAGACATGATCATTCGAATCAATAATGCACAGAGAGCATTACATGCAGAAACGTCAATGCCTGCATCTAAGCTGAAATGCGCGATTGCCGAAGTCCTGAAAAGCGAAGGTTATATTAGTGACTATGCCATGACGACTGAAGGGGCTAAGTCCACATTGAAGGTGGTGCTAAAATATTATCGCAGCAAACCGGTAATCCGTGATATTAAACGTGCCAGTAAACCAAGTTTACGTGTTTATAAGGCAGTAAAAGAATTACCACAAGTTGCCGGCGGTTATGGTACAGCTATCGTATCTACACCTAAGGGTGTTATGTCAGCACTACAAGCGCGTAAGCTTGGTGTTGGTGGTGAAATTATTTGTTACGTTTGGTAAAGGAACTTGCAATGCAAGATACAGCAATTTTAACTAAATCACGCGTTGGTAAACTACCAGTAGAAATTCCTACCGGGGTTGATGTAGCGATCAATAAAAACCATATTGCTGTAAAGGGCAAACTGGGTGAATTGCGTTTGGATGTTCATCATGATGTGACGATTGCTTCTGAAGCAAAACAGATTCGTTTTGAACCAAGAATTCAAACACAGAAAGCCAAAGCTTTGACAGGCACCATGCGCGCATTGGTGAATAATATGGTCAAAGGTGTATCACAAGGTTTTAGTAAAGAACTACAATTGATTGGCGTTGGTTATCGTGCACAAATGCAGGGTAAAACATTGCAGCTGAGTTTAGGTTATTCACATCCGGTGGATTATGTGCCACCTGCTGGAATTATCATTGAAACACCAAGTTTAACTGAAATTGTTGTGAAAGGTTCGGATAGACAAGTGGTGGGATCTGTGGCTGCTGATATTCGTGCCAAGCGTGGTCCTGAACCGTACAAAGGTAAAGGTGTTCGTTATAAAAATGAATTTATTAAATTAAAAGAAACGAAGAAGAAGTAAACCGAAATTTTAAAAGGTACTAACAATGGCAATACGGTGTGCTGAGTTAAAGAAAAAGAAGGTTGCGCGTTTAAGACGTGCTGAAAAAACTCGGGTTAGAATTCGCAAACAACAAGAATTCCCTCGTTTGGCGGTGCATCGTTCGTTAAACCATATTTATGCGCAAATCATCAGCCCAACGGGTTCAACAGTGCTGACACAAGCATCGTCATTGGACAAAAAATTGCGTGCAGAAATTTCTTACGGCGGTAATGTCGAAGCTGCTAAAAAAGTAGGTAAAGAAGTAGCAGCCAGAGCAATTGCTGCAGGAATAAAGAGGATTGCTTTTGATCGCTCTGGATTTAAATACCATGGCAGAATCAAGGCACTTGCCGATGCAGCCAGAGAAGCCGGTTTAGAGTTTTAAAGGGTAAGTTATGAGTGATAATACAAAATCAGGTGATGGGTACCGAGAAAAATTAGTCGCAGTGAACCGTACTGCGAAAGTAGTGGCCGGCGGTAGAACGTTCGGTTTCACTGCGTTGGTGCTCGTAGGCGATGGCAATGGTCTGGTTGGCATTGGTTTAGGCAAAGCTGCCGAAGTGCCATCTGCGATTCAAAAAGCCATGCTTAATGGCCGTAAGAATATGAAACGTGTTGATTTAAACGGCACCACGATTCACTATGAAATACATGAAAAATTTGGCTCTACGCGCGTTTTCATGAAACCAGCCGCAGAAGGTACTGGCGTAATTGCTGGTGGCCCAATGCGTGCCGTCTTTGAAGTGATCGGCGTTGAAAATGTGTTGGCCAAAGTTTATGGCTCATCGAACCCCATTAACGTGGTGCGCGCAACAGTAAAAGCATTAGTTGAATCAGAATCGCCCGAATACATTGCGAATAAACGCGGTAAAACAATCGCCGAAATTCATTCAGCAAAGAGTAAAGAACATGAAGAAAATTAAAGTCACTTTAATTAAAAGTCGCTTTGGTCGTTTACCTAAACATCGCGAGACTGTGCGTGGGTTGGGCTTACGTAAAATAAACAGCAGTAAAGTATTAGCAGATACACCTTGTATTCGCGGTATGATCAACCAGATTGCATACTTATTAAAAGTCGAGGAAGTGACATCATGAAATTAAATACATTGTCACCAGCTATTGGCGCTAAAACAGCACCGAAGCGTGTCGGTCGCGGCATTGGCTCCGGATTAGGAAAAACATGCGGACGTGGACATAAAGGTCAATATGCACGTGCGGGTAGTAGACATCGTTTAGGTTTCGAAGGCGGTCAAATGCCCATCCAAAGACGATTACCAAAATTTGGTTTCACATCCCCACATGAATTAACGCGTGCAGAAGTACGTTTGGGTTGTTTAGATAAATTACCAGTGAACGAAATTGATTTTGGTACTTTACTAGAATATGGCTTAATCCAGATCCATATCACCTCGGTTAAAATTATCTTAAATGGACAAATCACGAAACCCATCACCATAAAAGGGTTGCCAGTGACTAAAGGTGCTCGCGCTATGATCGAGCAGAATGGTGGTCAGATTATTGAGTCAGCATAAAATATGGCATCCATGCAATTGACGGAAAAGAAACATTCAACCGAATTATTTTATCGGCTCATGGGCGTTATTATTGCTATTCTTGTTTTTCGTATTGGCGCCTATATTCCTGTTCCCGGTTTAGATCCTGAACGATTAGCGGATCTATTTCGTCAAAATCAAAGTAGCATCATTGGCCTGCTGAGCATGTTTTCAGGTGGCGCATTAGCACGTTTTACCGTATTCGCTTTGGGATTAATGCCATACATTTCTGCTTCGATCATCCTGCAAATGTTAGCGTCTATTGTTCCATCTTTAGAACAACTCAAAAAAGAAGGCGATAGTGGTCGGCGCAAAATTAATCAATATACACGTTATGCAACAATTGGGTTGTCTGCTTTTCAAGCCGTTGGTATCGCTCGTTATTTAATCGCGCAGGGAATTGTACTCGATCCATCTTTTATGTTCTATGTAGTAACCACGATCACTTTAGTTACGCGCACGATGTTTTTAATGTGGCTTGGTGAGCAGGTGACTGAGCGGGGCATTGGTAATGGTATATCAATCTTAATTTTCGCCGGTATCGTATCTGGTTTGCCTGTTGCTCTGGCGCGCTTTTTTGAACAAGTTCGTCAAGGTCAAATTCAAATATTAGTCATGGGGCTTATTTTCGCCGTGATGTTTTTGGTAGTGATGTTTGTAGTCTTTATGGAACGGGCGCAACGGCGTATTCCAGTGCATTATGCAAGGCGGCAGCAGGGACGAA
>CAYSGV010000306.1:0-3685 GCA_964430685.1 uncultured Gammaproteobacteria bacterium | reverse complement strand
ATTTTTCCTTTATAATCTTTAAATTTTTCCTCTAAATGCGCTTGGGTTAGCAAAAAAGCGGCCTGTGTATCTTGCAGAATAAAATCCAATCGCTCACTGGGATAGTTTGGATCTAATGGTACATATGCACCGCCTGCTTTTAATATGGCCAATAAGCCGATGATAAATTCTAATGAACGCTCTGTGGAGATTGCAACCAAGCTTTCAGCGCCGATACCTTGGTGACGTAAATAGAAGGCTAATTGGTTGGCTTTAATATTTAATTCATGGTAGGTAATTAATTGTTCATTAAATGTGACCGCTATCTTTGTTGGTTCCTTTTTTGCGTGTTCTTCAAATATTTGATGAATAATTAATGATTGCGGGTAATCTAGGTTTGTTTGATTATATACCTCTAAAATCTGCTCTTTTTCTTTTTTGGTCAATAATGAGATATTTTTTAGTTTAGCGTGAGGTTTTGTAATAATTTCAGATAATAAATGTTTTAAATGATTCGCTAATTTATCAATGCCGTAATCATCAAAAAAGCGTTTCTGATAGCTTAGCTTCAGTGAAATTTCTTTACCAACAAGAACAGCTATAGTTAAAGGATATTCTGTTTTTTCGATAACCTGTATGTTTTGTACTGCTATTTCTGAGTCTAGCTCATAATCAAAAGTGTAGTTTTCGAAAATAAAAACGCTTTCAAATAATTTTTCACCTTTAGCAACCCATGCTTGGATATTGGCTAACGGGGTATAAGCATACTGATGTAAATCTACCAGCTGTAGCTGTATTTTTTGCAATACTTTAAGCAAAGAATTGTCAGAGGATAGTTGGGTACGAAAAGGAAGGGTATTAATAAATAAGCCGACCATTTTTTCAACATCAGGTAATTCTATGGAACGCCCGGCTACGGTAACACCAAATACAATATCTTTTTCTTGGCTGTAGTAATTTAATAATATCGTCCAAGCACTCTGAAAAACAGTATTAAGCGTCAGCTGATGTTGTTGTGTAAACTTTTTTAAGGCTTCAACTTCACTTTTAGAGAATCTTAAGATACATTGCCCATAACTTTGCTCACTATCGTGTTCTTTTTCAATATTTGTCGTTTGAATTCGTAAGCTGGTTGGTCCACTTAAATCCAATAAATATTGGCACCAAAATTGTTTCGCTTTGTGCAAATCTTGTTGCTCAAGCCAGCTGATATATCCTTTATAGGGTCGATAGTTCGGTGTGGTACATAACTCAGTTCCATTCTTTAACTGATTATAATTTTTTAATATTTCTTGTAAAATTAGAGGTAAACACCAGCCATCCAATAAAATATGGTGGATACTCAAAATTAGCTTATGATTATTGTTTGACAGGTGTATTAATTGTAGCCTAAATAAAGGCGCCACAGAAAAATTAAAGCTTTGCTGACGATCATTACGTAATAACAATTCAAGTTTTTCATCCTGTTCAACAATTGATAAGTCACACCAGTCGTGTATTTTCCAGGAAGTATGAATCGACTGCAGAACAAATTGCAAAGGTTCATCTACTTCTTCCCAAACAAAACCACTGCGCAATATCTCATGTTGCATCACCACGTTTTCCCAAGCGGCCATTAACCATTCCACATTCATCGTTCCCTTTAAATCAAATATATTTTGCAGAAAATATACCTCTGATTTTGGGTTATATAAGCCGTGAAACAATAATCCAGCCTGCATAGGTGATAAAGAATAGATATCTTCGATATCATTATGCTGCCTAAATAATTTATCTAGGTTAATTTGGTTTAATTTTGCTAATGGAAAGTCAGAAGGGGTATATTCTACAGTTTTCTTGTTACAACAAAAGCTAATGAGCGCTTGTAATTTTTTTATATAATTTTGTGATAAGTTTTGTATTGTTTCTTGATGGTATTGATGGGTACTGTACGTCCAATCAAAATATAATTTTTGGTTTTTTATAAAACAATTGATGTCTAATGTATATTGGCGAATATTTTCGTTGCCTATATTGTCAATCCCCGGTTTGCTTGCAAATTTAAACATTCCTTGGCTACTGCTGGTAAATTGGCCTAGATAGTTAAATATGATTTCAGGCTTTGGCAAATTTTTGAGTTGTTCACTTATTTGTTCTGATTCTGCAAGATAATTGAGTAACCCATAGCCAATGCCCTTTCGGGGTAGGGTTCGCAACTGTTCTTTAATACTTTTTAGAGCATTACCTAAATCCTTTGGAGAATCCAGTTTTAAATGAATAGGAAATACGGAAGTAAACCAACCGATCGTACGCGAGACATCAACTTCTTCTTGAATATCTTCTCGGCCATGACCTTCTAACCAAAATCTTAATTCCGATTGTTGCGTCCAATCATTTATGGTCTGAACCAAAGCCGTTAACAATATATCATTAATTTGTGTGTGATAAGCTTGTGGCGCTTGATTTAATAACGCTGTTGTTAATTCCTGACTTAACTTTACAGAAAGGGTTTTTGTAAAACCGGTGGTATTTTCGCCTTTATCAAAATCTTTTATCAAAGTAACCGAGCAAGAATCTGGTTCAGTCCAATATTTTATTTCTGTTTTAACAAGGTCAGATTGTGCATCATTTTTAAGTGCTAGTGCCCATGCTTGATAAGAATGGGTTTTTGATGGAAGACTGGGCTTCGCTGATTTAATTAATTGTTGATAAATCGTTTCAAGATCTTCTAATAAAATTCTCCAGGATATTCCATCAACGATTAAATGATGTGCAACTAAAAATAATTTCTGAGAAGACCGCTTTCCACAATCAAATAGGATTGCCCTAAAAATAGGTCCTCTTTCAATATTAAGTGTTGCATTCCATTCCTTTGTTTTTCTATTTATGAACTCTTCTTGTTCTAGATGATTCATCTTTGATAAGTCAAATGTATCAAAGGCAGAACTATTTTTTTCAGATGTGTCTGGTTCAGAATAATATTGCGTCCAACGATTATTCATTTTCTTGAAGCGAAGGTGAAAGGCATCGTGATAGCTTATCAGGTAATGCAGAGCTACTTTTACCTGTTCAGCAATTAAAGGAATTTTTGCTTCTAATAATAGATCCTGATTCCAATAATTATAGTTCTTAAAATTTTGTTCAAAAAACCAACACTGTATGGGTGTTAACTGAACTTCACCTCTTGGTGAGTCTTGAAATGAATTCGTTACTTTATCTACAGATTTAACTTCTGCCACTATGGCTAATTGGGCAATGCTTGGCTGATTAAAAATCTTTTTAATGTTAAGGTGAATACCACATTCGCGAGCGCGACTAATGAATTGAATAGCAATAATTGAGTCGCCACCAAGGTTAAAGAAATTATCATGGATGCTGATTGGGTCAATATTGAGTAAATTTGACCAAATGCTTGCTAACTGTTTTTCGATGGCAGTACGAGGCGCTACATACGTTTTTCGTTTAACTTCATTATATTGCTTCGCGTTGGCTAAAGCTTTGCGATCGACTTTGCCATTCGGCGTCAAAGGAAAGCTTTCTAGTATGACAACTGTGTTCGGTACCATGTGTAAGGGCAATCTTTCTTTGAGATAGGCTTTAATAGCTTCCTCTAGATCCTCACCGTCCGCTTCTTTAAGTGTGTTCACTTTCCGAAGGATATAGGCTATCAGTTGCTTTTGTTCTTCTTCTCCTTGAACGACCACCACACCTTCTCTTATTTCTTTAT
>CAYSGV010000305.1:0-3708 GCA_964430685.1 uncultured Gammaproteobacteria bacterium | reverse complement strand
TATATTAATTGCCTCATGAATTCACCATATACTGTGCATGAAATTCATCAAATATGTTTGGCAATTCGATGTTACGATGAAGCGGGGATTCCAAATTACATAAGAAACGGTAAACAATTACTTGAGACATTCAAAAAATATACTGAAAAGTTAATAATTGATAACTACATTTTTTACGATGTAATAATACATTGTCTTAGATTAAGTTCAAAAACATTACATGATATATGTAAAATAAATGAAATGATTAATAAATCTTTCTATAACCAAACGGTGATAAATGGATTAAAAATAATAAAGGATCTTAATGTAAATGATCTTTTACTAATTAAAAAAATAATTATATTGCTTTCAAATTTAACCGAATATAACGATATCAAAACATTAGTAATACTGCTTAGTAAACTTAGCATTAATGAAGAGTGGTTTATTCAAGAGATACGTTCTTTGCTAAGATCTGATGATATCAATACTAGGATGATTGGAGTAATCATATTAAATAATCGTAAAATTAAAGATAAATGGTTTATCCAAGAATTATTGTCTTTGCTCAACGTACCAAATATATTAACTAAACTTAATTTTCATTGTAGTGTTGGCGATGCAATAGAGGAAATGCTCGTTGATCTGGGATTCAAAGAAGAATGGTTTATAGCATTATTAAAACAAAGATTTGAAAGTTCTGATGAACGCATTAAGTCTAGAGCAGCAGTTAGACTAAATCGGATTGGAATAAAAGATAAATGGTTTGTGGATAAATTATTAGTATTTCACAAACAATTAGAAATAAACAAAAGGCATGGTAGCACTAATGTAACAACAATGGGTATATTAGAAGAACTAGTCATTTTGGACAAGTGGTTTATAGAAACCATGAAGTCTTGGCTAGAAGATCAAAATAATAGCGTTAAGCTGATTGCAGTAGATAGATTAATCAACCTTGGAGTAAGAGATACTGTTTATATAAACATATTACGGGAACTATTAAAAGACCAAGATAGAGTAATTCAGATTAAAGCAGCGAAGCTATTGGAAAAGCTTGGGGTAAAAGAAAAGTGGTTTATAGAAGAATTAGAATTATTGTGTAAGAACTCAGTATTCGAAATCGATGTAATCAAGATAGCATTAAGACTTGGCGTAAGAGAAAAATGGGTAAAGGAAACTTTATTTATACTTCTTAAAGGTCGAGGCGATGTAAAATTAAGAGTATCAAATATATTAATAGAATTAGGATTTAAAGAGGAATGGGTTGTTCAGGAGCTATATTTACTGCTCGAAAACTCAGAAGATAGAATGAAATTGTTAGTGATAAAAACTCTAGCGGGACTTGGTGTCAAAGAAGAATGGTTCATAAAAATTATACAAGATTTATCTCATAATGCTGAGAGGTATGATAAAAAGATGCTAATTGAAATATTAGCAAAAATTAAAGTAAAAGAAATATGGTTTTTAAAGATATTGTTTGATTTACTGCTAGAAAATAGCTTAGAAGGTGATGTTGTCAATTCAGCTCTAAATATATTAAAAAATATAGGAACGCAAATAGGTTCTCAAATTTTAGTTAATGTTTGGCTGAGCATGCCCACAATTCAAGAATATACAGAAGTAATCTTGACACGTTTGATATACAGTATGCCATTTCCTAGTTTCTATGAATGCTATCGCAGATGTCAACTGGCATACAAAATAGATCAAGAGATCAGCTATTTTTTTCTATTTATGTTTATGATCAAATTATTTGGTGGCATGAATTTTACAAACGCTTTTTTTGATTATCGACAAAATTTAGTTGTTGCTTACTGGCAAAATGATAATACATTAATGTACTACGAGGATGGCATGCAATTAGAATTAATTGTAGACCGCCAATTTTATAATGCACTAATGAAATTGTATAATGTTACTGTTTGTGGTCTTTTTAAAACAAAATATGTATGTACTACAGCTGAAACTAATTTGGAGATATTTTGCAAGAGTACCGATGAGACCTTTTATCTGATTGCTAGTAATTTTTGTATAAGAGACGCTTTTACTAAAGAATATTATGATAATTTGACGACACAATTTTGGGATAAATTATACGATATATTACAACGTTTGTCGGATAGAGAAAAGACCGCGCAATTACTTTATGAGAAAATGTTAACGGTAACCTCACAAAATGATTTCATACAAATCCTTAAACTTGCTAAACAATGTATTAATGTAATAAAGAGTGAAGAATTTGCAGGTTTGGTTTATGAGATTTTCACTCTTTCAATGCTGAACTTAAAAGAACGAATTGAATTATTCATTGAAGTAGTTGAAAATCTTCCAAAACAATCTTTAGTTACACGTGGTTTACATGCGCATAGTATATATTCTGCTTCAGCGACATCAGTATTACCACGGCCACTTGTAGAACCAATTCAAAATAAAGGGGAATCTTCTACAGTGGTATATACTGAAAAAACGCAAGAGAAAGAATCTAATAGAGATAATATTCATCAAAAACTTCAAATAAAATTTGAAACGTTGAAATCAGATACTAAAGCAATATTAGCAAAAGAAAAAATAAGTAGAAGAGAATTACAGGAGCTACATCAACGATGGAAAGAACCAGGGTTAAATGAATACGCACAACAAACACAAAATATAGAGTTTTTCACTGAGCGTGGTAATTTCTATTTCTTTTCCGGCGAAAGAGATGCAAATCAAAAAATAAAAAAGGCCTTATATAGGGAGGCGCTTTCGAATTACGAAAAAGTCATACAACTTGGTCCATTTATCGGCGATATTGCAAAAAGAAAAGAAAAAATAGAATCGTTTATGTCAAAACCTAAAGTGGACATTGCTCAAATGCCTATAATGTTTTCGGCAGATGCGCCAGCTGCAACCAACAGCCATACGCCCCTTAAACCACCCGGAGATATAAAACCTTCATAAACTAATAGTGTCCGTGAATGTTATTATTTTCGAATTTTAAAAGGAATTTACAATGGAAGAACAAGTAGAACTTACATCAGTTGGCAAAATATTAAGTACTTTACCGTTGTCAGCATCGATAAGTGTTTTGGCAGCAGGGAGTACTAATACAGGAATTATTTATAAGCCGAAAGTTAAAGGACCGACATATAATATTATTCTAGCAAAAGATGGGCCAGTATTGCAATTTGATATTTTTACCAAGCAAATACGTCAATATTATATACAGAATAATCAGCTTAAGAGTGAATTATTTAATCCCAATAATGGTGCCAAAATCGAGGAGATTTGGGTTGATATTGCTCTAGTTGAGGAAAAAGAACAGCTGCAAAAAGAGAACAAAATACTAGCGCTAGATATACTAGAATCAAGCACAGAAGATATCCACGAAGCCAGTAAAACTATATTATTAGAAAATATAGTTGATAACGGTAATCGAATTTTAATACTTGGCCGTGCTGGAATAGGAAAATCATCATTAATGCAGTACCTGGCCTATCGATGGGCGCAAGGTCGTCTATGGCAAAATAGAAGCTTTAAAGTCATCATTTTATTGCCTTTAAAAATGTTGGCCAATGCCAATCTATATAAAGGAGAAACGGCCAATATTGCAGCTGTTGTACATCGATATTTTGGCTTTGCGCAAAAAGGCATAAGTATAGGAGCCATTCAACGTGTTCTATCAGAGCATGCTGAAGAGATTTTATATATGGCCGATGGATTCGATGAAGTGGCAGCTTTAGC
>CAYSGV010000304.1:0-3723 GCA_964430685.1 uncultured Gammaproteobacteria bacterium | reverse complement strand
CATTACTGCTCGTGCAGGCGGTACCACTTTCTGATTGGCAATAACCACTGGACCAGGATTTGCGCGCAACCAACCAATACATTGATGGATTATTCGATTCGCTTGGCGCATTTCTGCAACACGCACTAAATAACGATCATAACAATCACCATTTGTACCAACCGGTATATCAAATTGTAAGCGATCATAAACTTCATAAGGTTGTTTTTTACGTAAGTCCCACGCCACACCACTACTACGCAACATCGGCCCTGTAAATCCTAATGCAATCGCACGCTCAGGACTCACCACACCAATACCAACGGTGCGCTGTTTCCAAATGCGATTGTCTGTTAATAATGTTTCATATTCATCGAGCAGTTGTGGGAAACGATTAACAAATTGTTCAATAAAATCTAATAAACTGCCTTGGCGCTCATCATTGAGTTTGGCAACTTCTTTCTCATCTTTCCATCGCGATGTTTGGTATTGTGGCATTTGATCAGGTAAATCACGATAAACACCGCCGGGCCGATAATAGGTTGCATGCATGCGTGAACCGGATACAGCTTCATAACAATCTAATAAGACTTCACGTTCACGAAAAGCATACAAAAATACTGTCATCGCACCAACATCAAGTGCATATGCGCCTAACCATAATAAATGATTTAATATGCGTGTCATTTCATCAAACATGACGCGAATATATTGCGCTCTTAGTGGCGGAGTAATTCCTAATAATTTTTCAATCGCCATTACATAAGCATGTTCATTACACATCATCGAAACATAATCGAGTCTGTCCATGTAACCAATGCTTTGATTAAATGGTTTTGTCTCAGCTAATTTTTCAGTGGCACGGTGTAACAAACCCACATGTGGATCAATGCGCGCTACCACTTCGCCATCTAATTCCATCACCAAACGTAACACACCGTGTGCAGATGGATGTTGTGGACCAAAATTTAATGTGTAGGTATGAATTTCACTCATCTTTATTCCTGTGCATCGTGTGGTTTAGGCACTGGCTCTATATGCTCAGCTGCACGGATTACTTTTGGCACCAACACGCGCGGTTCAATATCGACTGCCTCATAAATAACGCGCTCACTTGCTGCATCATAACGAACTTCAACTTCACCACTAAGTGGAAAATCTTTGCGGAATGGATGCCCCACAAATCCATAATCAGTCAGGATTCGTCTTAAATCTGGATGGCCTGCAAATAAAATACCATAGAGGTCGAATGCTTCACGTTCAAACCAATTTGCCGCAGGCCAAATATCAATCACACTGTCCACAATGGGTGGATCATCTTCTGCAAAAACGCGTAAGCGTATGCGTCGATTTAAATTCAACGATAACAAATGATAAACGACGGCAAAACGCGGCTTTTGCCATGCTGCACTATCTTCTTCCACCGAGCGATCAACACCACGACTAAATCCGGTAAAGGTAGCTTGTTCGGTTACCCACTCTGAAATTCCATATTCCGCATAATCAACGCCACACACATCGATGAGTTGTGAAAACTGAAAATGCGGATCATCACGCAAGAAAAATGCAAATTCGCGCAATTTCAGTTTTGGTAAGACAACAGTTAGCTCATCATGGGCAACAATCCATTCAAAATCATCACCACTAAACTGTTGTTGTAGATCTTCAATCCATTTTGCTAACTTCATGTGTATCCTATTATTCTTTACCCTCGTTGCAAAAGGTGTAAATTAACGCTTAAAAATTTTAGTTTTACGTATTTTATTTTGTAGCTGCATAATTCCATAATATAAAGCCTCTGCTGTGGGTGGACAGCCGGGCACATAAATATCAACGGGTACAATGCGATCGCAACCGCGCACCACTGAATAAGAGTAATGATAATAGCCACCACCATTCGCACATGAACCCATGGAAATTACCCATTTGGGCTCAGCCATTTGGTCATATACTTTGCGCAATGCCGGCGCCATTTTATTGCACAAGGTTCCCGCAACGATCATGACATCGGCTTGACGCGGGCTGGGACGAAAAACCACACCTAAACGATCTAAATCATATCGCGAGGCAGCGCAATGCATCATTTCGACGGCACAACAAGCTAAGCCAAATGACATCGGCCACATTGAACCGCTGCGTGCCCAGCCGACTAATTCTTCTAATGTGGTGGTAATAACACCTTTTCCAGGCAATGCAATTATTCCCATTCCAATGCCCCTTTGCGCCATTCGTAAATAAAACCAACGACCAATAAAGCTAAAAACAACATCATACTCAGAAAACCAAACCAACCAATTTGATTAATAACGACAGCCCATGGAAAGAAAAATGCAGTTTCAAGATCAAAAATAATGAATAAAATTGCGACTAAATAAAAGCGCACATCAAAAGGCAAGCGGGCATCTTCAAAGGCATTGAAGCCACATTCATAAGCAGAATTTTTGGCTGGATTAGGCGCTTCTTGACCAGCAATCGATCCAATTGCCACTAAAGCAATGCCCAAACCTAAACCCAATAGCAAAAATAATAGAACTGGAAAATAGTTGGCTAACATCTATTTACTCCCAACCACTCATTGTTATAAATCCTTCTCATCCTTATTATCCTTATATTCGCTCTAAATTATATTTCTTAATGTATATTGGGCAGCATTGCAAAGCGAGATCCAACATTACATATCTTATTTGTTTTTATCTGGTGCCGAAGGCCGGACTCGAACCGGCACGACTTGCGCCACCGCCCCCTCAAGACGGCGTGTCTACCAATTCCACCACTTCGGCAAATTCATTATTCACAATTGAGTTATGGCTATGATTTCGCTTTTTCCTTAAATATATCTGTTGGTATGCCCACACCGTTTTGCTTTTCATCTAAAGGTACAGGTGCATTATTGCTACTGGTATTTTCCCCATGCACTGGTGCTGGTGCCGAGCTGGTTGGTATTGGTAAATCCTTCAAAACGGAGTCTTCTTTGGCCGAATGCGAGACCAGATAGTTCAAAGCCAAGCTCGTCAGAAAAAAGACAGCGGCCAAACTACCGGTTAATTTCAGCAAAAATGTTCCGGCACCACGACTACCGAAAACGGTTTGTGAAGCACCACTGCCAAATGCAGCTCCCGCTTCCGCGCCTTTGCCTTGTTGCATGACCACCAAAGCAATTAAGCTCAGACACGTTAATATATGAAGTAATAAAATAATCTGTTGCATCGCACTTAAAATCTCTAATAAATTCAAACCAATTATGCTGCTGGGAGTGCTTGTTTACTTAGGCTTACAATTTCAACAATCTTGGCAAATTCTTGCCCATCCAGCGAAGCCCCACCGACTAAAACCCCATCTATATCAGGCATAGTCATCAAAGTGGCTGTATTATCTGCTTTTACAGAACCGCCGTAAAGTATGCGTAGCAATTTTGCTTGTGCAGGATATTGATTCGCTACCTGTTGACGAATGAATGCATGAACAATTTGCGCCGTTTCTGGGCTTGCGCTTAAACCTGTGCCAATCGCCCAGATGGGTTCATAAGCAATGATGAATTTATTCAATAAGTTATCTGCTTCTGGCAGCGACAAAATGGCCTGTAACTGGCTATGAATGACACTTTCTGTCTGCTTTGCTTGATACTGCTCCAATGTTTCACCGACACAAAATATGGGGCAAATACCAGCCGATTGCACACGCAGTAATTTTTGTACCAACACCGAATTATCTTCATGATAGTATTGCCGGCGCTCAGAATGCCCT
>CAYSGV010000303.1:0-3723 GCA_964430685.1 uncultured Gammaproteobacteria bacterium | reverse complement strand
CATTGGTGGTATTGGCAAAGGCCATTTGGTCAAAGAAATTGATGCCATGGGTGGCGCAATGGCTAAAGCCGCTGATCGTGCTGGCATCCAATTTCGCATCCTTAATGCTGCCAAAGGGCCAGCCGTACGAGCCACCCGCGCACAAGCAGATCGCGTTCTTTACAAACAGGCGATTCGACAAATTTTGGAAACGCAAAAACATTTGACGATTTTTCAACAAGCTGTGGATGATTTAATACTCGATAAAGATACGGTAGTTGGTGTGATGACCCAGATGGGTTTGCGGCTATTGGCAAAAACCGTCGTTTTAACCACCGGCACCTTTCTGGCCGGCAAAATACACGTGGGCGCAACTCATTTTGCTGCCGGACGTGCGGGTTGCCCGCCTTCGCTCACTTTAGCAGAGAAATTACGTGATCTACCGTTTCACATCGATCGGCTCAAAACGGGTACACCACCACGCTTGGCCGCATCTTCCATCAATTTTGCTGAATTAACCATTCAACATGGCGATACACCCACACCTGTCTTTTCATTTATGGGTCAAACAAGCGACCATCCACAACAAGTACCTTGTTTTATTACGCATACCAACGCGCAAACACATGATATTATTCGCCTTAATCTCAATCAATCGCCGATGTATACGGGTAATATTACCGGCTCAGGTCCGCGTTATTGTCCTTCAATTGAAGATAAAGTGGTGCGATTTGCTGATAAAAACGCCCATCAAATTTTCTTAGAACCCGAAGGTTTAACCACCGACGAAATATACCCCAATGGCATCTCTACCAGCTTGCCCTTTACCACACAAATTGCTTTTCTGCGTACTATTAAAGGTTTGGAAAATGTGCATGTCACGCGCATGGGTTATGCCATCGAGTATGATTTCTTTGACCCGCGTGATTTAAAACCTACATTAGCCAGTAAGGTATTGAATGGTCTTTATTTAGCCGGTCAAATCAATGGCACCACTGGTTATGAAGAAGCCGGCGCACAAGGATTAATTGCTGGACTGAATGCCGCGCTTGCAGCTCTTGGCAAAGAAGCTTGGTATCCAACGCGTGAACAAGCCTATATGGGTGTTTTGATCGACGATTTGATTACCCGCGGTACGCAAGAACCTTATCGAATGTTCACGTCCCGTGCAGAATACCGACTTTTGTTACGTGAAGACAATGCCGATGCCCGTTTAACACCCATTGCGCGTCAATTGGGCTTAGTCAATGATGCCCAATGGTGTAATTTTGAAGTGAAAATGCAGGATATTGCAGCGATTGAGCAGCAACTATGCCATTTTGTTATACAACCGAACAGCACCGAGGCACAGCAACTCAATAATCATTTGCCCATGCCGCTCTCACGTGAATATCATGCCGTAGAATTACTAAAGCGGCCGGAAATCACTTTTCAGCTACTAGAACGCTATACCAACCTGTTTGCAGGACCAGTTGATCAAATAGTTGCAGAACAAGTAGAAATTAAAGCAAAATACGCCGGGTATATAGAGCGACAACAAAGTGAAATCGAAAGACAGCGGCGGCATGAAGAAACAACCATCCCTGCTGACTTTAATTACGATGCTGTCAATGGCTTGTCTACTGAAGTGCTACAAAAATTAAAAAAAATCCGCCCACAAACGATGGGCTTGGCAAGTCGAATTGCTGGTGTTACACCTGCAGCAATTTCGTTATTATTAGTGCATTTACGAAAACGCCAAACCAAACGTGAGGAAACAGTATAACCATGGAAGCACTCGACATAGCCGATCTATCTTATAATGTTGCGGATCAATTGGAAGAAGGACTGAGTCAACTACCAATCGATATTACGCCGGAAGCTACGGAAAAGTTGGTTGCCTACTTACAGCTGCTTATTAAATGGAACAAAACTTATAATCTCACTGCAGTACGCAATCCTACGGCAATGGTAACTCGTCATTTGCTCGATAGTTTAGCGGTATTGCCTTATTTACCGCATGGCCGAATTTTAGATGTGGGTAGTGGGGCCGGCTTACCGGGTTTACCTTTAGCTGTTGCTAATCCGCATCAAGATTTTTTCTTGATTGATTCACAAATCAAAAAAACGCGTTTTTTGCGGCAAGTTTGCCACCATTTAAATTTGAACAATGTGCGCATTGTGCACAATCGGGTTGAACGTTTTAAATATCCTTCTAAATTTACCGGAATTATCAGTCGTGCATTTAGTTCACTTTCTGATTTTGTGGTTAAATCACGCCATCTTTGTCATCCGCATGGACAATTCCTTGCCTTAAAAGGTCATTATCCTGTTGCTGAACTGGCTTTACTACCTTCAGATTGTGAAGTGCAATGCATTCAACCTTTAGAAATTCCAGGTTTAGCAGAACAAAGACATTTAGTGATCATTAATTTAAAACAACCTGAATTTGCACAAGCTGAAATTGACAACAACAATGACTGAAATTTACGCAATCACTAATCAAAAAGGCGGTGTTGGTAAAACAACAACGTGCATTAATTTGGCAGCTTCCTTGGCAAAATTTAAACAAAGGGTTTTATTAGTTGATTGCGATCCGCAAGGAAATGCCACGATGGGCAGTGGCGTCAATAAATCCAACTTGGAAACATCATTAACTGAAATTTTATTAGAACAAATTGAACCCGCAGCATGTTTACATACTACCGAAGCTGGTTTCGATGTTTGGCCAGGCAATAGTGAACTCACTTTTGCAGAAGTTTCACTTTTACAAACCAATCAAAAAGAATTTCGTTTGCAACAGGCGCTGCAAAAAATAGCCGTGAATTATGATTTTATTTTGCTTGATTGTCCGCCCTCACTGAATACCTTGACCGTTAATGCATTGGTTGCTGCGAATGGTGTGATTGTACCCATGCAATGTGAATATTTTGCATTAGAAGGCTTAACCAGTTTATTGGCAACGGTGCAACAAATCCAAGCAGACACGAATCCACAACTTAAAATTGTGGGCATCTTACGCACGATGTATGATAAACGCAGTCGTTTAAGTTTAGATGTCACACAGCAATTACAAAAACATTTTGGTGACTGTCTTTATGACACCGTTATTCCGAGGAACATCCGATTAGCCGAAGCACCCAGTCATGGGCAACCGGCTATCGTTTATGATCCACGTTCACCGGGTGCTGTCGCTTATGAACAACTGGCTTTAGAAATTTTAAAGAAAGTAAATCCGCAGGCGCTTAGTAAAGAAAATAAAACCTTGGCAAAGATTGGCAAAATCATTGAGAAGTTATTTTAACTTCATCTGAAAATTTATATATGATTGTGGAAGTATACAAACATGTCGAATAAAAAATCGCGATTGGGCCGTGGCTTAGATGCACTGCTGCAAGATATTAATCTTACAGCAATGCCCACCCGTGCAACAGCTGAAAAAGAATCTTATACAATTAAAGAAACGACTAAAGAAAAAGATTTGCAACATTTGCCCATTGAATGGTTACAGCGCGGTCAATTTCAACCACGCAGAACAATAGCCGATACACAATTACAAGAATTAGCAGCATCCATTCGTGCGGAAGGCATTATTCAACCATTATTGGTGCGCCCAGTTGGTGTTGATCGTTATGAAATCATTGCCGGTGAACGTCGTTGGCGTGCTGCACAATTAGCTGGACTCGATCGTGTTCGCGTGCTGATTCGAGAATTAGAAAATAAAACAGCATTGGCTATAGGTGTCATTGAAAATATTCAACGTGA
>CAYSGV010000302.1:0-3725 GCA_964430685.1 uncultured Gammaproteobacteria bacterium | reverse complement strand
GAGGTCTAATTTAATGAAAACAGATAGCCAAGATAATAATTGCCTGCATTTGGCAATACAATGTGGTGACGAAGCTTCTGTTAACCATTATTTAAATTTTCGACCAAAATTACCCATCAATAATGTCGATGAACGTGGTCACTGCCCACTCATTGCAGCAGTACGCATGGCAAATATAACGATGGTTATAGCGTTGCTGCAATCTGGAGCCGTTATCAGAGTCACTGATACAGCTAATCGTAACGCGCTGCATTTTGCAATCTTGTATGGATTAAAAGATATTTTTAAAGTACTGGTACAAGGTGCTTTTGACCAAAACTATAGCTCAGTAAACATATTGGCTTTTAAAGATAAAGAAGGAAAAACAGTGCTTGATTATATAAAGGCATATACTGAACGTACTGGCGATAAAGAACTTATAGATTATGCAACGCTTCTACAAAAACAAATACTACCAATGAAAGAAAATGTTCCGCAAAAACGCAGTCTGCCGACTAACTTTTATGATGTTTGTTTTTTAAGGTCTCATACTACAGAGTCTGATGGATCTGCACGTAAAAAATCTAAATCTCTTGGACAAGATGAGCAACCATCGCCACCTGTCGCTGCAGAAATTACAGGTTTTATGCTGTTCAATACATTTCATCACAACCTGCCTTACCCTATAGCACTTCCTGTGTTACCAGCAAGATTTTCAGAAATGCGTTCATTGGCACCCCAGCCCGTTCAGGACGAGGATATCATTGCGGCAACAACGCTATTATCTTTGTCTACTCGCTGAATAGTAAATCTATTCGCACATTGTCTCAATCACTCCACACCCTCATCCCACGGACGAGGGTTCAAATCAATCTTAACGTTTTCTTAACTTTGCTTACACCTCGAACGCTAGCTCAGCAAATATTCAAACGGATGAACTATACTGAATAAGAGAAGTAAGAATGAATGTGAATATTATTTTTTTATGGAGAAAAATTATATGCCATTAGACGCTGAGCAAGCAGAACAATTAGCCAATTTAAAAAATGAGCGTGATGAAATTAAAAAAGCACAAGCATCGATGCTGACATCACAGGAAGAATTGGTTGCGATGATAAAACAATTTAATGCAAATGTAGTCGCAGCAGAAAGTTGGTTAAAAGTTGCAAGTAGTGAGCTTAACCACCCAGATACAGCGACTCACCATGTATTTATTAGAGAGTCATTAGAAGCAGAAACGCTGCTTAAGGACAAAGATAAATTTGAAGAAATGCTTAATCAAAAATCAATAAAATCTGAAACTGAAATGATTGAAGATAAAGAAGATCAGTTCCTTAGTTTTTTTCGTCAAGCAGCTCGTATCAATATGGAAATAAATGAGTTAACTGAAAAAATTAAATCGTTAGAAAACGGCGAAATACAAATAGATCCTATAGAAGAAGACGCTATATATCAAGCCATTAAGAGTAAGTTAACGCAACTCGATCAATTAATAACAACGAGTGATTTGGATAGTTTAATCCCGGCAATTCAGGAAAATTCGTTAAACCGAAATTGCCGATTTAAAGTAAACGAATTTATTAAAATGCATGAACACTGGTCTGCTCTAACAAATATTGTTGACGATTATATTGGTAAACGCACCATAGCTGAAACATTTATACAACTTTATTCAGCTGTCAACCATCTGCATGCGGAAATCGCTATATTATATGACCGTTATAACCAGGCAATAGCAGACAAAGATAACAATGAAGCAGACAGAATAATGATAGCAATGGACGACCACTTCCAAAAAATTGTACAGTTAATGAAGGCTTGGAATGGCGAAACACTCTGTGCCTTGATGGCAAACAGTACAAATACTGAATTACAAGCAATAGCAGAGTCGCTACAAAAAACCATTGCGCAATGGCAACCTTTTTCCAACCAAATACATGACTATATTACAGCGGTCAATGCAGACGTAGAAAACCTTTATAACAATGCAGATAAATTATTCACTGCAGTTGAATTATCAGCAAACATGCTCACTACTGCAGGTCCTAATGAAAGCCGTGATGAAATATATAAAATTATCTACGAAAAATTAAGTGAACTAGATGAATTAATAGAAAATAGTGGTGGCGAAAATTTTCTTGCGCAGCTGCTGGAGTATCCAAATCCAGAAATAAGTAACCGAGTAAGAGAGCTGCAAGAAAAAATAGCCATTTGGAAAAATTTTGCTACACAAGACGCTGAATATGGTGCATATGTTGCTGCCTTATCTAATGATGCTGTTTATGATCAGCCCGCAGCGGAACAAGTTACCGCGCTACCTCTTGTTCCTTCCCCTGTGGTAAACCATTCGAGATCACCCAGTAATACATTATCTGCATCCAGCGATGCTAGGCTAGAATCACCATCCGCTATACCACAATATATGAATGAAAAAAAGGAAAAAAGGTCATCATTAAATTTAATGCAAGAAAAAATGCGCAGCTTATTTTCTAAATCTTCAATTGAAGGGCAATGCAAAAAATTAGATGAAATTATAGCTGAAATTCAAACAACAATAGATAAAATGCAGTCGGGCAGCAATGTGTACGATGCACAAAAGAAGCTATCTGTACTTTTAGAAAAGTATGAAAACGAGCATAATATATTAAATAAATTGTTGCAAAAAAATGCTAAACCACTGTCAGCGGATACCAGCGCGAAAGTTGCCTCTTTAAATCTCTATCATAAAGATAATATCGCCGGGGAACAATTGAAAGCTAAACATCTCCCATCGCTAGAAAGCCCAGGACAGCGTTTATCTCCAACATCTCAACCACCCAAGGATTTGACAAGGTCATTGTAAGGACTGAAATTAGATCATTTGGGTTGTGGTTGTAGGCGTTTGTCACGACATTCTTGCTCATATTGTAATAATATAGGTTTTACAATTGCGACAGCTTTTGGTCCATCTTTTCTTAACTCAGTATAGAGTGATGCACGTTTGGCGCTAAAAAATTGAAATTGTTGGGCAATTTGGGGTACTGTTTTTTGCAACCAAGAAAAAGGCAACAAAGTAAAAATATGACAAACTATTTCTTTGGGAAATAACAAAAGAAAAATACCTAACTCAAGCGGCTTTGCAAAAGAGACAGCTGGTTTTTCTCGATTATATTTTTCACTTGCCACATGGTATTTATATAAAAAAACATTAAAACTTGTTTGACGGTCCCATAAATCTTGAGTGTTTGTTTGCCTTTTAGCCAGTATTTGTTGATTCGTTGCAGCTGAGATCTGGTTTCCATTTAAAGAAAACAATGTCATTGTTTTATTCGTAGCAATAAAACTTTCTGCTGTTTTTTCTGTTAATTTGTTTTTATCTAGATCAAGACTCGTCAAACTCGTTAGTTTTAATAAATCAGTAACGCTTTGATCAGTTAAATCATTTCCTACTAGGCCAATGGCAGCAACATTTGGATGTGTGGTTAAAAAACGCGTTAATGTAGGCAATGGAGCATTACCAAAGTTATTATTTTTCAATTCCAATCTAAATAAATTTGTGCTTTGACTTGTACATAAAATTGTTAACCCAGCTGAATCGATATTACAATTTGATAGATCAAGCAAGGTGAGCATTTTGTTAAGCGCTAATGCTTGCATGGCCGCGAGATTTTCACCACCAATAGAGTTATTGCCTAAATATAATACGCGCAAGCTTATATTTAAGGCTAATTCGGCAGCATCCAAAGATGTGACGCCATTATTTTCTA
>CAYSGV010000301.1:0-3725 GCA_964430685.1 uncultured Gammaproteobacteria bacterium | reverse complement strand
GCGGCAAAATCATTCGTATCTTTAGTATATATTTGTGTAAACAGGTATCTAACAAAGTTGATGTACTTAGTGCGAAGTTCTGCGCGTTCATGCTCATGCGTGCTAATTATACCCTTAATAATCTCTTCGTTAATGCACTGTAACATTCCCATCGCTTTAAAAATCTTTGCCAATCGTTGTAATTGATCTTGGTTATTAACTCCATAAGTAGATGACAATACCTCTGCAGGTAATAAATAGGCCTCAAGTTCATGGGTTGGCATATAGCAATTGGGCAAATAACATTGGTTTGCGAGTATACGTCTATTTGTGCTTGTCATTACTTGTATATGTTTTAATACACTATAATGAACATCGGTCAAGCGCTCTGTTGGTTCTAAAGCCAATCTTTGCATAAAGATAATTAAGTTATTGCTCTTTGCTAGCATGTTGTTTAATTTATCAGCAAGCAAATTTGGCGAATAAACAAACAGCTCAGCATATTGCAAGAAGCACATTAAACAAAACGCCAAAGCCTGATTACGTCTAGTTTCAGTCATCGTGTGATTGGTTGTTAATAACTTGGAAATTTCAGTGAATATAGAATTGAACGTATCAATATCTAAATGATTAACATCTTTAACACCCAAAGCAATAAACATTTGTCGCATGCCTGGTAAGTTTTTACTCTTTGGATAGACAGAAAGATTAAGACGTGTATCGCGCACAGGATTTTCATGCCCAAATATTTCATTTAGCTTACTAAAAAAGGCACAGAAACCGGCCTCATTGGGATAATAAACATTTTGATTCTGACACGATAACAGGCCAGCATTTACCGTCTGTAACAATACATAGCCACGCATGCTAGGCAACAGCTGTTGCCATTCCCTAGGTTGACCAGCATAAAAAGCTAATAGAACATCCGTCGTTACCACCATAATATCTGAAACACCTGGTTGAGTATAATCTTGATAGGCAATCGCTAATGCATCGATGGCAGTAAATGCTTTGAGCGCTAACAAATCTTTAAGAAATGTATCATTTTCAGGTGTTGTGCTGAGCAGAATACTCGAATAACTATATTTATTAAACAACTCTTGTTGCCAAGCAACATTGCTAGCCAAATATGTAATGACACTGCCACTTTCAAATTCGTCTTGACAATTTAAGAATAGTTTACTGGTTTTAACTTGAATAATCTCATTCTGATTAAAAATAGTTCTAGCAAACACATTTCTTAAATAGTCTAAAAATTCTTGGTATTTTTGTATTTTGGTATTTCGTTCAAGTGGTTTTAATTTTTGTTGTACATATTGGAACATGCAACCAATGAATTCAGCCGTGCTTTGCTGCTGTATGCCCAAATGTTGCAATATGTCGATTATTCCTGCAGCAGACCCACTACCAATATAGTGGGCCTGTTGTGCAGCACTGCCGTGTCTACTAATAAAATCAAATTTATCGATGTGTAGCGCGCTGCTGGCTAAAACAAGCTGGTTACTTAAAGTTATAACCAATGGGGTTTTCGCAACTGCAGGCCTAAACCGCGAATCTAAGACAGTAATAAAGTGTGGTCCGTTCAGAGGAGCTTCAAAGGTTGTGCGTTTAGGAAATGCAAGTTTTCTTAGATAATATTGCCAATGTTCCCTTTCTAGTTGAATAATGTTGCCTATGAAATGCACATGATGAGCCATCGCCTCTGAAAAGATATTTTGATTCCATGCAATCGCTGCTAAGCCATCTCGGTAATGTGTTCTCGTTGCATCTAATATAAAACTCGCATTAAGCACAAAAGGGATATTTGTGTTAATGTTCGTTTGGAAATAGCAATAGATATTAGAAGAAGTTTCGAGGATTGGATTAGCTGTCGATTGCGCCTCAATGGCTAATTCAATAGGCATTGTATCAGTGAATTTTTCATGTGTTTGCTTCAATGCTGGTGTTGGCAGTGTGCAGGTGACAGTGTTTACATACCATTTACGAACTATAGGTCTATCCGTTGGCAAAATTCCTGTGGTCGTTGTTACGGTCACAGCTTTGATATCTGCCAACGCAGTATTAGTAATCTGCCGACTAATCGAGTTGCGTAGATTTTTCTGTGTAGAAAGCTCAAAATAATTAATTGCATCTATTTTATTCAAAAATAAAATGTTTCTCGAATCACCACAAAATTGACTCAACTGTGTTTGAATATTCTGCAGGTGCTCAGGAGAGCTAATTCGACAAGCGATGATGACTTGCTGTGGATCAATATGCGCCAGACTGGCTTGTAAATCCGGTGGAATGGAATCATTACTGGTCCAAATCGGAATGATTTCCCATGGATAGCGTTCATTTGTTCCTTTTGTGACCGTCTCAGTTTTTTCTATAACATGCGCTTTATCAAAACGAAATTGGTAACCTGTTTTGCGTGATAGAACCAGAACATAGTCGGACAAGCCAAAAACAGACTTAAAACCTATACCCATATAGCCAATCTTAGTGGCATTGGTTCTTTTGGGGCGGTTAGGTGATGCCGCGTCGGCGATTGCGCTAACATCTTGTTTACTAAAACCATTACCATTGTGGGCAATAATTAAATAGTTTCTACTGATATAGTATTCTACTGTCGTTGCATCATCATCATCAGCATTTTGCAGTAACTCATAGACTAACCGATTGCTTAAATCTTTTTCTTGATGCGCAAGCAGATTGGCACAAGTTGTAGCAAAACGTGGCGGATTCGTTAGATTCAATGAACTATTATAAAGATTATCTACTTGGACCTCTTCTGGTGATTTCATTTTGCACTCCTAGCTGTTAGCCGTTTTTCCAGTTAAAACAGCTAGGGTATAACCATCTGATATTATAATCAATCGTTTGTATTTGTAAGAGAGATATCATAAGAACCGTTGTTAATTGCTGTGAATATGACCAACAGTATTAGACAATATTTATAGCAAAAGATGCAAAGATAAAAAATATTAGAGATCGCCGCGATAGAATATAGATGCGTTATCTCTATAATTTCAATTTACGTTCCAAATAATGCACATTGATGCCGCCTTGAATAAAATGACTATCACGCATCAAGTCTTGATGCAGTGGAATATTTGTTTTGATGCCTTGAATGATCATTTCATCTAATGCATTACGCATCCGCGCAATACTTTCTTCACGTGTTTGTCCATAAGCAATTACTTTTGCAATTAATGAATCGTAAAAGGGTGGCACACGATAACCAGTATAAATATGTGAATCAACGCGGATGCCTGGGCCGCCTGGTGGATGATACAATGTAATGGTGCCAGGACAAGGTGTGAAATTGCTGGGATCTTCGGCATTAATACGACATTCAATCGCATGCCCTTTGAGTTCGATATCACTTTGTTTAAACGATAAACTATTGCCAGAAGCAATGAGTAATTGTTCTTTAATTAAGTCAACATTGGCGATCATTTCAGACACAGGATGTTCTACTTGAATACGCGTATTCATTTCAATAAAACAAAATTGTCCTTTTTCATATAAAAACTCAAAAGTCCCTACACCACGGTAATCCATTTCGCGGCAAGCTTTGGCACATCGTTCACCTAAATGATTGCGTTGTTTGTCAGTAATGCCAGGTGCTGGGGCCTCTTCAATAATTTTTTGGTGACGACGTTGCATCGAGCAATCTCTTTCACCGACATAGATTGCATGACCTTTGCCATCACCAATCACTTGTATTTCAATGTGTCGTGGTGCTTATAAAAAATTTTCCA